>CAJXZG010000026.1 GCA_913063265.1 uncultured Prolixibacteraceae bacterium
GCGCTCATCAGGATTTCCTTCCACCACAGGTTTGTAGCGAATATGATCCGGAGAAAGTGTTCTTAACCCCCTTTTTGTGAGCAGTTTCTTTTTTGCAACACTCAAAACAAGCTTTTTTTGTTCTTTCGTTAAAGGTGAGTAATCCATTGCAACAGCAATTACCATATTTGGCCTGACCGACCAATCCTGCCGTCCATCTTTTACAACATCAGCCAAATGGTCATGACCACTCTTCCAAAATGTTTTTAAAAAAGCATCTCCAACTTTTTTTATCATTCTTTTCCATTCTCCGGTAAATTTATCATCACCGGATAATTCTGCCAGTTCAACAGCAAAACAAATCGCATTATACCACAAAGCGTTAACCTCTACCGGCAAACCTTCACGTTGAACAACGGCTCTGCCATTTACTGATGAATTCATCCAGGTTAAAGGAATATTTTCTTTATGTGCGTAAACTAATCCCTCCCTGGTCACACCAATATATCCTAATCCGGAGTTTTTGTATGCGAGTAGAATTTCTTTTATTGATTTTCCAAATTCCTTCCAAACAATTTCAGGCTGTTTTATTTTTTTGTAATACTTCATAACAGTCCATATAAACCATAACGAAGAATCAGCTGAATGATATACCGGATCTTTATCATGAATATGATCCGGAAAAAATCCGTTCTTTAAATAATTCAAATAGGTATCTAAAACATTTCTGCAACTTTCCGGATTATTTAATGACAAACACAATCCGGGCAATGAAACAAAAGTTTGTCGTGTAATACTTTCATACCAGGGATATCCTGCAATTACATCGGTTTTATCTTTATTTATCATTACAAATTGTCCCGCAGCATTATCCAAAGAACTTAAAAAAGAATCTCTTTCAACCCGGATATTTTCTTCTTTTGCAAATTGTCTTTTAATTGATGCCGTTTTCGCCTCTTCCGTACCTCCTGCAAAAACTATGCTTTCACCTTTTTTTATTGACAATTCAAAATACCCCGGAACAAACAGATCTTCAAGATATTCGTAACCTCTTTTAAGTTCCTTTAAATATTCCATATTATAATACCAGTCGGGAACAGGAATAAACTCAACTTTTTTATTGAATTGCATAAAAAGCCTCGGGTAATCATCATACAGTTTTGCACTGATTCCATTTCTGGCTTTTTTATATTTACGTTGAACAAACATATTTGCTTTACCCAAATGATGAATATTCCTGAATGCTAAAAAAGGTTTGAATCTGAGCTTTACCGGATTTGCAGATTCTTCCAGTGTATATTTTATAAGTATCTGCTCTTTACTTTCAACAAGCAAACGCTCTTTTGTAAGAACCACATTGCCAACACGATATGTGATTTTTGGAATTTTTCTAAACTCAATATTCCTAATGTATTTGTGACCTCTGGGATCATAGTTTCCTCCTTGATAACGATGAATTCCAAGGTTAAACTCTGAACCGTTTTCAACTATTGTTTCATCAAGAGTAGAAAGTAAAACATGTTTTTCTCCGTTAAATTTTTGTATCGGACAAATCAAAAGTCCATGATATTTTCGTGTATTACAACCTATAATTGTGGAACTTGTGTATGCACCCGCCCTGTTTGTCCTGAGAATTTCTTTATTTAAAGAATATTCAAGGTTGATTAACTGTTCTTTTTTGAAGTTGAGGTATGTCATTGTTCACCATACTTATTTTTGAATATCCAACTCTTTTGAAACCATTCGATTTCCTATGTATACAAAGTTACGGCTTTGCCATTAAACCCTTTATTTTATCATTTTTTCTATTTCAAGTTTTTCTTTCAGGAAATATTTCTTTTCACCATCCAGCTTTAAGAATTTGTAATTTTGCTCTAATTTTTCTGTTTTGTCTAAAATTTTAGAAACAAATTTTAAATGCTCTTTTGTATTTTTGTTAAAAGGCCTGTGTTCAAATGCTTTGGTTATATCCAGAACATTTTCTGAAATTTGATGACTTTCCTTATCTATCAATGCTACTTCAAATTTTTCCCAAATCAGGTTAACTGCGGTATCTGATATATGGATCATATCCTGAGCGTAAAACCTGTAGTCACGCAGTTCGTCCATCATTATTTCGTATGCCGGAAAATAATTACAAAATCCATTTTCAAACTTGTGTATTAACTCATCAATTGCCAGCAAAAGAACAGCCTTACTTCTTTGGTTCTCAACCGCACCATCTTTCCAGTGCCTGACCGGGCTTACGGTAAAAACTATTCTAACCTTCTCATTTATTCTTTTTAGGTCTGTTAGCAACTGAAAATATAAATCTACAATTTCAGCTATGCTTAAACGTTCCCTTTCAAATTCAGAAGCAGGTATTTTGTGACAATTGGATACAATTTTCCCGTTTTTCTTAAACCGGTATACCCACGAAGTTCCAAAAGTTAAAAAGAGATAATCAGAAGACCTTAAAAACTTTCCTGAATGTTTTATTCTTACGTTTATTTTGTTGAGCGTTTCTTTTTCATTAATAGAGGAAAATCGCCCGTGATGATAAAAACTGTGATATAATCCATCTGCATAAACCAATTCATTATTTGTAAATTCTTTTTCCTGAATTAATATTTGTAATGCATTGGCTACCGAAACCGGATTATATAAAATTCCAAACGGATTTATATCAACTTCATATTTTAACCCGTTCATTCGGTTCCCAATATTTTCAGTAAAACAAGACCCAATAAACATGTTTGCTTTTGTATAGCCCGTTTTTTCGCGAAATTCAGGAATATTTACTTCAGTATGAAATTTTGAATTTCTCATCTATTTCACCTTCGGGATATCTATTTTTTTTAAAACCAATGCGGTTCTTGCCGGTAAATATAGTTTTAAGTAATGCTGACTTTTAGCACCGGCCACCGGGTGGGTATAATAGCTGATTTCTTCATCAACCAGGTCGTTACCTCCAAAACGACCGGAATCGGTGTTTAATACAATTTTGTATTTTCCTGAACCAAGAGGAATCCCGTAGTCGGTAAATGATTGTGTTGGATTAAAATTAAAAACGAATAAAAATAATCCACGGTGATATGCCAAAACATTATCCGGTTTGTTTTCCATAACAAAATCTACCGAAGAAATGGATAACAGTTTGTTATCACCAATCATTCCAATCATTTCTTTATCGAAATCGTATAACCAGTGAAATTTTAACTCCGGATCTTCCGAGATACTCCAGATTCTTCGGCAATGATTAAAGGACCATCCGTTTCCCTCACGAGGGAAGTCTATCCACTCAGGATGCCCAAACTCATTTCCCATAAAATTTAAATATGCACCACCGGCAGTTGTTGCCGTTGCCAGGCGTATCATTTTATGCAATGCAATTCCCCTGTCTACTGTCATATTGGGCTGGTCCTTTCTCATACTGAAATACATCTCTTTATCAATCAAACGAAAGATGATTGTCTTATCTCCCACCAGGGCCTGATCGTGAGATTCTGCATAACTAACCACTTTTTCATCCATTCTTTTTGATGTAAGTTGATAGAATATTTCACCAACATCCCAATCATTATCCGATTTTTCTTTTATTAATTTTATCCAGAAATCAGGTACGCCCATTGCCATACGATAATCGAAACCCAATCCTCCTCCTTCAACCGGAAAAGCCAGCCCGGGCATTCCGCTCATATCTTCAGCAATTGAAATGGCATTAGGATTTACCTGTTTTATTAATTTATTTGCCAAGCGGAGGTAAGTTGTTGCCTCGTGGTCGACATTGGCATCAAAATAATCATCGTATTTGGTAAATGCTTTTCCCAATCCATGATCGAAATAGAGCATACTTGTAATTCCATCAAATCTAAAACCATCAAACTTATACTCTTCGAGCCAAAATTTTATATTTGATAAAAGAAAATGTAATACCTCATTTTTTCCATAATTAAAGCAATATGAATCCCATGCCGGGTGTTCGCCTTTTGCTCCTTCATGAAAAAACTGAAACCGTGTTCCATCGTAATTCCCAAGTCCTTCGTTTTCGTTTTTTACCGCGTGAGAATGTACCAAATCCATCACTACGGAAATACCCATTTTGTGCGCTTCATCGATTAATTGTTTAAGATCGTCCGGAGTTCCAAAACGAGATGAGGCTGCAAAAAAACTTGAGATATGATAACCAAAGCTACCATAGTAGGGATGCTCAGGGATGGCCATTAATTGAATGGTATTGTATCCATTTGCCTTTATTTTTGGCAGCATATTTTTCCGAAATTCGTTAAATGTGTGGACTCGTGGTTCTTCGCCTGCCATACCAATATGAGCTTCATAAATCAACAAAGGTTCATTATTTCTTTCATAATTTTCAATCTGCCACTGATATGGATTTTCAGGAGCCCAGACTTCAGCATTAAAAATATGAGTTTGAGAATCCTGTATAACCCGTGTTGCCCATGCCGGCACACGCTTTCCATAATTTATCGCCCAGTGTGTAGAAAGTGCATAAAGGTCTCCATGTTTAATTACAAGGCTATCCAGTTGCAATTCCCAAATGCCATTGTTGAGTAATTTAAATTCAAATTCCTTTTTTTCCTTCCAGTCGTTAAATGTTCCTACCAAATAAATATAAGTTGCGTTAGGTGCCCATTCACGAATAATCCACCCCTTATCAGTTTTAAACAAACCAAAATACAGGTGACCCGTTGCAAAATCAGAAAGCGTTGCTCCTCCGGTTAACTCTTTCTCTTTTGAATCCGCTTCCTCAATACGTTTTAAAATTACTTCTGAAAATGGTTCAAGCCACTTATCATCCTGCACTAATTTTGGAAGATTCTCTTTCATATTCTAAAATAGATTTATTTGCTTTTAAAAGCACATTTGCTTCGTTTTTTATAAAGATAAATAATCGCTTTCAACTATGATATTAATTTTATTAAAAGTGGAAAAAATTAATTGCTTTTGAGTGAAAATGGAAAAGACATATTATACACAGGTTAAAGTGATTAACTTTTATGCGCCAAACAATTTTTAACAAGAATTGTTTTCAATGATCAAAATTGTATAAGATGAAAAAAACCGGATTCACTACCACTGCTCTTAATGTGCCTTATAAAAAAGAAGATCCTCACAAGTCTTTACAAATGCCACTCTACGAATCGGTTGCATTTGCTTTTGATTCGGCAGAACAAATGGAGGCCAATTTTAAAGGAGAATATAATGCCCATGTTTATTCAAGAACATCCAGTCCGACAGTTGAGTATTTTGAGCAAAAACTGGTTGCATTAACCAACAGTCATGCGGCATTGGCATTAAGTTCGGGAATGGCTGCAATATCGAATACAATTTTAGCAATTTGTAAGAGCGGTGAAAATATTATTTCAGGCAGCCGATTATTTGGTCACACCTATGCACTCTTTAAACAAACCCTACCGGAATATGGCATTAAAACACGTTTCTCAGATTTAAAAGATTTTTCACAGATTGAAAAACTGATAGACAAAAATACCCGGGCGATATATTTTGAAACGGTTACAAATCCACAACTTGATATTGCAGATATTGAGCTGCTTGCGTCGATTTCCAAAAAACACAATATTCTTTTAATTACCGACAGCACCATGACTCCTCCCAATGTTTTTAGCGCCGGGAAATGGGGAATAAATATCGAAGTTGTTTCAACTACAAAATATATGTCGGGTGGTGCAACATCTTTTGGCGGTGCAATTGTTGATCACGGTAATTATGAATGGAGCAAAAATCCAAACTTTGAGAATTACATAGAAAAATTTGGCAAAAACGCGTTTATTGCCAAACTACGTAAAAACATTTATCGAAATACAGGTGGAAGTATGGCTCCTCAAACAGCAAAACTAATGATTCATGGACTGGATCTGCTGGAATTAAGAGTTAACAAATGTTACAAGAATTGTTTGGCTCTGGGAGAGTTTTTTGAGTCAAATAAAAAAATAAAACGTGTTGATTATCCCGGGTTACAAAAAGATAAAGGTTATGTTCTTTCCCAAAAACAATTTGATGGAATTCCCGGAACCATCATGTCTTTTGATTTGGAATCGCAAAATGCTTGTTACACTTTTATGAATAAACTTCAGATTATTAGACGGGCAACCAATTTAAATGACAATAAATCACTAATTATTCATCCCTATTCAACCATTTACAATGAGTTTTCAGAAGAGGAAAGAGATGCATCAGGAGTCAGAAGCACCATGATGCGGCTTTCTGTGGGTATTGAAAATGTAGAAGATTTGATTCAGGATATTTCAAAGGCCCTCGAATAAAACTTTCTTAACAAATTCGGGTTTGGTGGTTTCTCTGTCTGACGGCTGGCAGGCAAACTGCCATTTATTTAATCGCGAATCGGAGTTCGCGAAACCCAATAAATGAAGAGTGAGTCAAAATCCTCAACTTGTCTTTTTATAATTAATTATCGCCCAGGTATTAAAGAAAATAGCAAAACCTGTAATAATAATCATGTGGTTTTTGATTTCATTAAAACCACTTCCTTTCATAATTACCATGCGCATTACTTCAATAAAATAGGTAACCGGATTTAAGCGGGCAATCCATTGCGACCATTCGGGCATACTATCCACTGAGGTAAATAATCCACCCATCAACACAAATATCATCATAAAGAAAAATGCCAGCGACATGGCCTGCTGTTGAGTATTTGAATAAGTTGAAATTATCAGTCCGAGGCCTAATACTGCCAACAGATATATGGACAAAAAAGAATAAAGAACCAGAATACTTCCTTCCGGAACAATGCCATAAACAACCCTTGAAACCAGAAATAATCCTATTGAAAAAACAAACATTCCGATAATCCAGAATGGAATCAGTTTACCAAGAATAAAGTGGTGCTTTCTTATGGGTGTAACATTTATCTGTTCTATAGTACCCACTTCTTTTTCTTTTACAATATTCAACGCACACATAAATGCTCCCACCATTGAAACAAGTATTACCAATATTCCCGGGACCATAAAAACCGGGTAATTTAAAAAGCGGTTAAACCAGTTTGATGAAACAATTTCAATTTGTGGGGAATTACTGGTTTTTGAAGGTGGTAAAATTTCGGTTCTTAAATTCTGATTAAAATCTGAGATAATATTTCCTAAATATGTGCTGCCAACCATTGCTTTTGTGCCGTTAATGGCGTTCACTGCAACAAACAATTTCTGAGTGTTTTCTCTGATGATTTGTTTTTCAAAATCAGCCGGTATTTCCAACACCAAATCGGCCTTGTTTTTTTCCATCAGCCGAAATCCTTCCTCAAACGAATTTCCGTAATCAGCCAGTTTAAAATATCCCGATGCCACAATTTTCGAAACCAGCTTTTGTGAAAATGCAGACCTGTCATGATCGACTATACTGATGTTTATGTTTTTGATTTCGTAGTCGGCTGCCAGTGGCATAACCAGTAATTGTATAATGGGCATTGCAATGATTAGCCTCAATATTGTCTTATCGCGAAATATTTGACGAAACTCTTTTTGAAGTAAAAAAATCAATGTCCTCATGACAAACGTACTTTGAATTTTTTAATACTAACAATCAACAAAAACAGTGTCATTCCCATTAAAATCAGGGTTTCCTTCCAAATTGCTGAAAATCCGAGGCCTTTAATCATTATAGATTTTACAATAATGTAATACCATTTTGCCGGAATGATATTTGAAATTACCTGAAGTACAAGCGGCATATTTTCCAGCGGAAACATAAACCCGGTAAACAAAACTGTTGGAAGCAACATTCCCATTAAAGAGATTATCATCGCGGTTTGCTGTGAGGCAGTAGAGTTGGAAATTAGTAAACCAAGTGATAAAGCAGTAATTATTAACAAAGCACTTTCTAAAAACAGTAAAATTACGCTTCCCTTTATAGTCATATCCAACAGGGTTACACTTAATACAAGAATTACAATAAGGTTGATTATTGATAAAAAGAAATAAGGAATAGCCTTTGAGATAACCACCAAAACTGCATTAAACGGCGAGACCAGTAACACCTCCATCGTCCCCGATTCTTTTTCCCGCACGATAGAAACTGAAGTCATTAAAACACTTACTAAAAACAGAACCAAAGCCATCACTCCGGGAACAAAATTGGTTGCTCCCTTAAGTTCAGGATTATAAATCATTCGCATTTCAGTTTCTATTTGTAAGGGAATTTTTCTCCCGGCCATCAATTCTTTATGATAATCACCAATTATACTTGTTGCATACATGGTTAATGTATTTGCAGTATTGGGATCAGACGCATCCGCAATAATTTGAACCTGCGCTTTATTTTCGTGATTTAAACTGTGATTAAAATTTGGAGGGAAAACGATAACCAATTTAACCTTGCCTTTTTTAAAGGTTTCTTCTATTTCGTTGTTATTAAGAAAAACCTGTTCAATTTCAAAGTTCTTGCTTACCTCCAGTTTGTCGATAATTGCACGGGTAGCTATATCATTTGAGTTATCGCAAATTACAATTTTCGTATTTTTTATTTCGTTGGTAAGGGCAAAGCCAAAGAGAATGATTTGTGCAATTGGCATACCAAAAAGCAACAGCAATGTTTTTCTATCCCTGAAAACATGGTAAAACTCCTTTCGTACAAATGCTAAAAACTGCTTCATCCTTTATTTTTAAATTCTTTTTAATCGCTTGTTCTTTCAGCTCCTCTTGCCAAATGATAAAATACATCATCCATAGTGTTTACCTCGTATGTTTTTTTCAATTGTTTTGGTGAATCAAGCGCTGCAATCTTACCATCAACCATCATTGATATTCGGTTACAATATTCTGCTTCATCCATATAATGGGTGGTTACAAAAACTGTGATTCCTTTTTCAGAGGCATCATAAATCAAATCCCAAAATTGACGGCGTGTTACGGGATCCACTCCCCCTGTTGGTTCATCGAGAAAAACAATTTTAGGATCATGAAAAATAGCGACTGAAAAAGCAAGTTTCTGTTTCCATCCCAATGGCAGAGAACCTACTAGTTTTGTTGCCTCTTTTTCAAGTCCCAGTTGAACAAGTAATTCTTCACTCTTGGTTTTTATACTGGCTTTTGTCATTCCATAGATACCTCCAAAAAACTTTACATTTTCAAGGATGGTTAAATCTTCATACAATGAAAATTTCTGACTCATATAGCCAATGTTTCTTTTTATTTTTTCAGTTTTCCGATACACATCGAAACCTGCAACAGAAGCATTTCCGGAAGTAGGAAGCGACAAACCACAAAGCATTCTCATTGCTGTTGTTTTTCCGGCACCATTAGCTCCCAGGAAACCGAATATCTCTCCCTCAAAAACATCAAAGGAAATTTCATCTACAGCTGTAAAACTGCCAAACCGTTTGGTTAAATTTTTCGTAGATATTACAATATTTTGTTTCATATTATTGCATCAGCTGTATAAAACAATCCTCTATGGTTGGTTTAATTGCCTGAATTTCCACATTTTGATGATTCCTGTTAGCAAGCCATTCTTTTAGTTGTTTTTCTGCCTTATTATCCTGCTTAAATGTCAGGTGATGGTATTCTCCAAACGAATTACAACTTTGCACATTCTCAAATTGCCTGATATCCTTTAAAACCATTCCCATTTTCTCAGCTTTTATTGCGTAAAGTTGATCAGGAAATCCGTCAATAATTTTTTCAGGTGTATTTATCGATAAAATTTCACCATTTTGAATCAGGGCAATTCTTTCGCAAAGCATAGCCTCATCCATATAAGGTGTTGAGACAAGAATCGTAATCCCTTGTTTTTTAAGACGTTTAAGCATCTCCCAGAATTCCTTTCTTGAAACGGCATCAACTCCGGTTGTTGGTTCATCGAGAAAAAGAACTGTTGGCCGGTGAATTAATGCACAACAAAGTGCCAGCTTTTGTTTCATTCCGCCAGAAAGTTTCCCTGCCCGACGATTTTTAAAAGGTTCAATCTGAATGTAAATATCACGAATAAGTTCATAATTTTCCTCGATACTTGTATTGAAAACTGTGGCAAAAAATGTAAGGTTTTCTTCCACTGTTAAATCCTGGTAAAGCGAAAATTTGCCAGGCATATAACCTACTTTTTTTCTGATGGTTTTATAATCTTTTACAACATCAAATCCATTAACCGAAGCTTTTCCGCCATCGGGAAGCAACAAGGTAGTAAGAATGCGAAACAAGCTGGTTTTACCTGCACCATCCGGACCAATCAATCCAAAAAGTTCACCTTTTTCAACTGAAAATGAAACATTTTTTACCGCTTCAACTTCGCCTTTGTTATATGTTTTTTTGATATTTGAGAGAATTACATCACTCATTTTTGAATCTTTTAAGAAATTCAAATTAAAAATTCACTTCGCCATACATACCAATCTTGTATGTTCCGTTGTTTATTACTTTTATTTTTACGGCATAAACCATGTTTGCCCTCTCCTCTTTTGTCTGGATGGTTTTGGGTGTAAATTCTGCCTTGTTGCTAATCCAGGTAACAACACCCTCATTTTCTGTAAAACCACCTTCTCCGTCATCCGTAAACACTTTAACTTTTTGATTGAGTTTTACCTGTGGTAATTGGTTTGCAGAAATATAGACCTTAAGAATTATTGAATTTAAATCGGCTATTTTATACAATGATTTTCCGGCAACTGCCATTTCGTTTTGTTCGGCATATTTTGTAAGAACAGTGCCTTCAACCGGATTAATAATTTTGCATTTTTTAAGCTGATCTTCCACCTGTTCCAACTGGACCTGTAGTGGAATAATATCCTTATCAATTCCTGAACTGGAAATTTCCAAAGATGATTTTTTTGCTTCAATCTGTCTTTTTATTACTTCAATCTGAGCATTAATATCATCCAATTGTTTTTGAGTAGCAGCATCAGCTTTGATTAACTTTTCAACTCTTTGTTTCTCTACTTCAGCAGCTTTTAATTGTTCATTTAAAGCTGAGAGTTGAACTTCAATATCCGGCTTTTTTGAAATCAAAGCTTCTATTTGCGTTTGCAATTGTTTTTTCTTTAAATAAAGCTGGATGGTATCGATAAATCCTACCTGATGTTCTGCCTGTAATTCTTGTCCTTCTTCTATGTCAAACACCACAAGTTTTCCGGTTGCTTCAGCAGAAATAATTACTTCCACTGCTTCGAAAGAACCCGTTGCATCAAACTCTCTTTCTTCGGCACAGGACATTAAAAAAAGAATTAATAGAATTAATGAAAAGTATATTATTTGTTTCATGGTATAATGTTTTCAGATTAATTTCCAGTAGTAATTTTGTTGTTGTATAAAACCATTAAAAGTTGGGTTTCGTGTAGCAGTAAATTTTGACGTGCTTTATCAACCGCATTCACGTAAGAAACGTAATCGTTGGCAGTTATCACGCCATTAGCCAGCTGATTTTGCGCTGTATTTTTAATATTTTCCCTCAACTCAATAATCTCATTATCGGTTTTAATAAGGGATTCAATTTTTGTCACTTCGTTAAATTGTTTTTTTACTTCAAGATTGGTGTTAAACAAAAAAGTTTCCTTTTGAACATCCAGGCTGCTTTTATTAAACTCGAGTATTTTCTTTTCCTTATTTGAAGTATAAAAGCCGGCAATATTCCAGTTTAGTCTTAATCCTCCGATGTAAAAAAAGTCGAATTTATTACTCAACATATTCAAGGCGGGGCGGCCCATTCCGGTTTGAAAAAACAAATTAAACTGAGGTAGGTTTCTCGAATTAATATTGTTTCCCTGGATATCAAATATTTGTTTTTGCTGGTCGAACATTGCTAATTCAGGTCTTTCCACAACCGAAGAAAATGAAGGCATTTTTGGTTTTTGGATTTCCGTTTCATCCATTATCTGAATACCAATAAACAAACCCAGCATATCGGTATAAGCCTTTTTTCCTGCCAGCAACTCTATTTCCTGTTGATCTGCTTTTAACATTTCAGCTTTTAATAAATCAAGATTACTTTTCAGAGCTATTCCATTGCGAATCGAAGCCTCTGTTTTTTTTATCCCGGTTTCAATATCTTTTTTTACCAAGGTATTTTGTGTAAGTTGTAAGTCAATTAACAATATCCCAAAATACAACTGGTTAACTCTCTCTTTTAATTTGTACAATTCCACTTCAATTTTTTTGGTTTCAATTTGAGCATTTGCCTCAACCAGGTCTTTATTATTATCCAGCGTAAAAAGGTTGGTAATAGGTTGAACAAGCTCCCCGTAAATCTTATACTGATCTTTACTTATGGTCTCAAATAAAGGCACAGTCCCTGGTAAATTCTCGTTCAACGTTGGTGTTGTTACATCGGATTGATAAGTTGCCTGCCCTCCAATTTGCACCTGAGGCAAATATCCTTTTGAAACATTATCAAGCGAATATTCTTTAGATTGATTAATTAAACCATATTGTTTTACCAATGGATAATTACGTTCTGCCATAACATAACAACTGTCAATTGAAAGTTCGGTAATATTTTGAGCCTTTACCATTACAGTTACAATAGTCATCAGAATAATTACAGTATATATAAATTTCTGTTTCATCGTAATTAGTTTTAAATACGCACCATTAAACGGTCATAATAGATTTTAGCCAAACCGGAATCAATTGTTTTCTTTCCTCTATTACCTTGTTAAACTGAACATCGCTTAATCCGTTGATTTCCTTAAATAAAGGTTTAGCTATAAAAGGGAAGATCAAAAGACCCATAAAATTCATCATAAAATGCTGAAAAGAAAGATTTCTAATTCTACCTTCTTTTATAGCTTTATTGTATTGTTTCACAAATTCTGAATTAAAAACAGAATTTCTAATGTTTATTTTATCCATTAATTCGCCCACATTATTCCGAATTTCGTTAACAATAAACAGGGGAATCTCAGGTTCTCTGAAAAGTAAATCGATATAATTTGAAGCAAATTTTTCAATTTTTTCTTCCAGGGATGTATCGACATCGTTAAAAACTGAAAAAATGGAACTAAAAAAATCCTGAAAAGTCTCAAGCATAACAATATTGAAAAGCTTTTCCTTACTTCTGAAGTAATAATTTAAAAGTGCCAGATTTATTCCTGCCTCTTCCGCAATATCACGTGTTCGTGCAGCCGCAAAACCTTTCTGATGAAAAACAATTCTTGCTGCACTTTTAATTTTCTCTTCCGTCGAAATATTTTTTTCCGAACTTTCTTTTTCCGGTTTCATTCAAATAGTTTTGCACAAAAATATTTATTTTTTTGATTTAATCATATTTTTTATTCAATTTTTTTAATCATTTGATTAACCAAATAAAATCTTGTTGTTTTTAATAAAAATTTATCAGGATTAATTTGGAATTAAACAATTCACTTATTTATTCTATATCCCAGAAAAATCAAAAATACGACATAATCAGATGTTAAATAAAGCTTTTACTATCAACAATTTATCACTGATTTTTACAATTAAACAAAACCATATTTTTTCGAAAATCCATATTCTACCGGGATTTCAGACGTTTTTGTCCCTTTCATTTATAAACAATTGATTGTTAATTTTTTAAAGTTGGATTTTTTAATTTTTTAATTAGTTTTATGTTGTTGACTTAAACAAATTAAAGTTATTTGGATTCAACCGAAAAAGGCATTTAAAATAAATTGTAAGATAACTTCAGCTCACACAATTTGTACGTAGAATCTCAATTCAGGGAATGATTTGGTGAAGAATGACAAAAAGTACGGCTATGAGTATCAACAAAAGAAAATCTTATTCATTGACAGCAACAGATTCGGACTATTTTAACGACAACAAAGACAAGATTGAAATTGTAAGTTGTGTAAACAACGAAGTAAAGTGTAAAAAACAACTTTCGTTGATTAACAAGAGTTATCTTGAATCTGAACAGCTAAGAAGAGATAAAGACTATCCGCGTTCGATAGAAAAGTTGAAAAATGCTTTTCTCAAAACAACAGAACTAAGGGATTTAAAGTGTCAGAAATGTACAATGTTTTTTCAACAAACCATTTCGGATTCTCTTAATGAAATGAAAGGAGAATTAGAAAAACTCACCACAGGTTTTTTTGCCAGAAAATATTACAAACCAAGTTTTACGCTGGTAAGTCAGACGATTTTGGATTTAGAAAAAGTCAGGCTACAAAATTCATTAAAAACAAAACAAAACAAAACAAAAAACATAGCTTAGTACCTTATTTGAATAAAAACGTCAGCTAACTAAAATTTATCCCTAACTTCAATGTAAACCACCCAACATTATTTAACCTCAAAATCAGCGCTCCCGACACATATTTTGCCTTCACCTGTAATTCCTTCCACAATTACCTTATATTTTCCATTTTGCATGGAACTGTAAAACTGAATCTCAGTTTCGCCATTTTTCAGTTCCACTTCAGGATTCCAATACAACAAAGTTCTTAAATCCGGTGTTTTACTTACGGAAGAATCCACCGCGTATTCTGGAGAATTAAAAACAGCATACGGCAAATATCCCGCAATTTGTTTTTCGATAATTCCCTTGCTGCCAATAATTCCATCCGGTTGTTCACCATGTCTGGTATAAATAGCAACAACTCCATTAGAGCCCTTAACACCGTAAAGAGACGTATTTTGTGATGATTTTAGCACCTCAATTTTATCTACATCTGTTAATGGAATTGCCTGAACGGTTTGAATTAATGAATTACTGTAATCTGAACCTATTAAATCTTCACTTTCAAGCTGCGTTATTTCTGCCTGTAAATCCAGGCTCTGACTTCCAACCAAAGGCACTCCGTCAAGTAAAAACAATGGTAATGAATTGTTATTATAACTTCTTGTTCCTCTTATTCTTACAAAATCAATTCCAACATCAACACCTGGAATTTTCCCAACCATATAATCCAAAACATTACTATACGATTGTTCATTGGGATCAACCTCTAGTACAAAATCTGCTGACTCGTATAATCTGATATGTCCGTCATCATCCAATTCCTTTTTTCTGTTTTGCCTTTTCGATGCTTTTCCTTTTACTCTGTTCTTTCTTTTTTCATTGTGTACCTGATATTTCAAAGATGCCAAATCTCTCCGGTCTGTTGTTTTATTACGTAAAATGTTTAGTTGGGCATCTGTCGGTTTTTCATATTGAAATATTGTATCAACCATTACATCCACATTCATTTTCCCATTTTGGGTTTTGGCCTGAACATGAATTTTTGCAGAGTCGTTAAATAATAATCCTTTAAAAATAAATCTTCCCAGGCTATCAGTATTTTGAGTTAAAAATGCCAATTCCTCATCTTTTTGAATTGCCATTGTAATTTCTCCATTTTTGATAATATTGTTGCTTAATGTATTGGCCGCAATTCCTGAGATATTTATTCCCGATTCCTGTCTAAATTCCAATTTACCTGAACTGAAAGGCGCTGTATTCCAAAAATAATTATCATGATCGGTTGTTAGCATTAGCAACCTAAGCTTTGCTTCTGAACTTATTACTGAATCATTTAAAAAATCCTTGGAAGATTCAACAAAACCATTGATTTCTGAATCAATTAAAAGCTGTGAGAAAATATTTTTAGAAAAGTCACCTTCAGGAATAGTTAACTCATGCACTACTGCAACAGAAAGATTTGCCTGGGACAAAGAATCAGAAAAATCGTAATTTCTGATATTTATCTTCACCTTTGATTTTTTATCATATAATTTTTTGTCAGCTTCTACAAACAGATTGTTTTTTTCAAAATTTTCAGAAAAAACAAGTCTTTCGGAAACCGGTTGAAAATCTTTATCCAGAAGAAGCAATTCATTAATGCCCGGTTTTAGCAAATTACTTTTTATTCTAAGAACCTTGTTTACTCCTTCCATTTTAAAATTTTGATAAAACAGCACTTCACCCCTGTACATATTTATCAGCGAATATTCATCCTTAGCAGGGGTTTGTGAATTTCCTGATATATTAAGAATTACCTCCGTACTAGTATGATTTACCAATTGGATTTTCACTCCGTTTTTTACTGCATTAAATTCATGCCTGAATTTTGGAAAGCCATCAATCGTAGCATAATACTTTTTATCTGATTCGGGCATTAAAAACAATAAGCCCATTCCTTTAAAATCTGAAGAAAATGAGGTAACAACAGAACCTTTACTATCTTTTATTTTTCCACTTACTTCAACACCGTAACCAAATTTGTCTGTAGCTTTAAAAGCAACAAGATTAGTTGAATTTTCCAGTAACACACCACCTTCAGGAAGGAAATGAACATTTTCTATCATGTTTCCTGAGGGATTGCTTTTGACCGTCATTCTTGAAGAACCCGAGATAGTGGATATTGTAATATGTTTGTAAAAAAAGGATTGCGGACCAAAATTTAAAAGATAATTGGTATGTGCCTGTAATAAGTAATTACCTGATCGTAATTTATCAGAGATTGCAATTTTCCCAGAAGCCTGTCCTTTGACCGAAAGCAAGAGTGACTGATTAACCGACTGCCCGGCTTCATTTAATAGATTCACATAAACATTTTCTGCCCCCGGAAGTAGTTGACCTGATCGGCTGTCTATTAAATAAATCTTGAACCATAACGTATCTCCGGTAAAATAATTTTCACTGTCTGTGTGAATATAAATTTTTTCTGCCGGAATTTTTTCGTTCGATGATATCCAGTTTTCTATTGACTGTGAATAAACGACCTGAAATGTGAAGGTTATAAAAAATGAAAACAACAAAAAATGTTTTAACATGGCTTATTATATTTTTGTTCTTCTGTAAATTTACACAATCTTTTTTTTGCAATATCAATTAAGATTTTACTGTTTATGAATGGAATCTTCAATTTCGTTCTCTTAAAAACTCAAATAGTTTATTAATGCGTTCTACTTTGGTTTCTTCATTCTTTGTTTCTTCAATAAACTGAATCCAGTATTTCTTGTAAAAATTTGAGAGACTTTCAAATGCCTTTTTCATCTCCGGTTCATTATCTAAAAGCCATTCAACATAATCGGGGATTTTTTTTACCACTTTTGGAGCTTCATCCTTTTCAACTGTAATTTGAACTTCGTCGCCCTCATTTTTACCTATTTTCTCCCGGATTTCCTTACGGACATAAATCCAGTGTTTTCCTTCTCCCCTTGGCAAAAGACTCAGTTGATATACTTCACCATCGAATGATACTTTAACCGGGACTGCTCTTCTTGTTCCAAATGTTGTGAAAGCATCAAACGGAAATTCGGCATAAATACCATTTTGTACTCCTTTTATCAATACCGTTCTATACTCAAATTTTTTAGTCATTTGTTTTTCCCCTTATAAAATCAAGATTTCGTTTTAAACCCTTAAACCCTGTTCTTTTAACTGCTGATTTTTTAAACAGCTGGTTAAAAAGTGGTTTTTCGATATTATACCAATCAGCAGATTTCATCTCAAGTAATTTTGATTTGGGTTGAAATTCCGGCTCACTATGAGGGGAGGACTTTAAATTCCACGGACAAACATCCTGACAAATGTCGCACCCAAAAATCCTGTTTTCAAACCGGTTCTTTAATTTTTTATCCAAATCTCCCTTTAACTCTATGGTTTGGTAGGATATGCAAAGCCTGGCATCAACCACCCTGTTTGCTACAATTGCTTTTGTCGGACAAGCATCAATACATTTGGTACATTTTCCACAATGATCGTTTACAGGTTTTGGATTATCATATGGCAGTTCTGTATCTAAAATCAGTTCTCCTATAAAAAAGAAGCTTCCATGTTCAAGCGAAATCAGGTTACTGTTTTTTCCCACCCAGCCTAATCCGGCCTTTTTGGCCCATGCTCTTTCCAGCACCGGTGCCGAATCAACAAATGGCCTTCCGTTACAGGGATTAATTTCATCCTGAATAAATTGAAGTAATTGTTTCAGTTTATCTTTCATTACAAAATGATAATCTGTTCCATAAGCATATTTCGAAATCACCGGGGCTGATTCATCGGATTGAGTCTTTTCAGGAAAATAATTCTGGAGTACTACAATAATGGTTTTTGCATTTTCGAACAGTTTTGCCGGATTAAGACGTTTTTCAACATTTCGCGCCATATACGACATTTCTCCATGCATTCCGTCGTTTAGCCAATTCTGAAATTCTTTTTCCTCCTCAGCTAGAAATTCAACAGGCAAAATCGCACAATCAAGAAATCCAAGAATCTTTGCTTCTGATTTTATTGCCTCTGATTTTTGCTTTTGATTTTGCATTGTTAAAAATAACAACTTTATAACTTGATGTCAAGAATTAAAAAAACCTGCCTTACAACAAGACAGGTTTACCAATTCCATCGAAAGATTTATTACTTCTTTTTCTTTTTTAACAGGACAAATGCAACGATTGCAACTACTACAACCACGGCAATTATAATGATTGTAGTGGTATTCCCTGATGAAGAAGCAGATTCTGCTCCGGTTAATAAATCCTGTTCCATGTAAGAACTGTCCTGTACATTTAAATCTTCAATATAAGTTCCTTCTTCCTGAGCCATTAACATATAAGGCAGGCTTAAAATCATTGAGACAAATACGCTTGTTAATTTTTTAATTTTTTTCATTTTCCTAAAATTTACTGTGAATACTATTTTAATTTATTATCTACTTCTTTTAACAACGATGCTGCAACTCCATATCTGGGGTTTATTTCAGTCAATTCGTTTAATACTTTTTTTGCCCCTCGAAAATTCTTTTTATCATACAAAGCTTGTGCTTCGAGAAAATAAAAAGGTTCATATTTGGGGTAGATTTCTCTTCCACGCTGCAAATATCTGTTAAAACTTTCAAAATCTTTTCTAATCAGGGAGTTTTTTGCCAGTTCAACAAATAACCAAACATTATTTTTATCGGCCTTAATTTCTTCTTCAAGCAAAATTTTTCCTACTTCAAAATCTCCGTTTTTAAGATTTTTAATTCCTGTAAAGTCGTTTTTGTTATCTCGCTTTAAAAGAACTGCAACCGGATTTCTTTTATGGTAATAAGTTTTTACAATTTGGTTTGATTTCCATTTCCCGTTTTTTAGTAGTTCCGGATGTAAATAGTTTACTCCGAATAATCCAAAATCCCAATCCAATGAGCTTCTTTCAAGATATCGGGTATATCGGTATTCAATATTATCATGTCTTTCGAAATAGTTAGAAAGATTACAATTGCATGCAACAATAACTTTTTCTTCTCCAATTTTTTCTATCAGTTGTTCTGCCGGAATTTTCAGGCCATGAAAATAATAGTCGTATTCCATATTAGACCATGCCTTTTTATTTCCACCTGAAATTGAATTAAAATAAATATAATCGGCCGGGAAAGTAGCTGCCTGATGCTGTATTGGCAGAATCATTAAAAAAAAATAAAATATAGCCGGTACAACCTTTAAAGCAGGTCTTTTAAAAACACTTGTTAATCGCGCTATTCCAATCGATGCAAAAATTGCTAATAACGGAATTACAAATAACATTTGCCGGACTCCACTGTATAAATTTGCCTGTATTACTATAACATATACTAAAGGAAAGAAAAGTGTAAAAAGCAAAAACAACTCATAAAAGAGTTGTTTTCCACTTTGTTTCAAAAAATTCCTGAAAAACAAAATCAGAAAAACAGAAAAACCATAGTAAATAAATTCCGGGGTTGAAATAAACAACCATTTGGGAAGATAATACCATGTTAGTTGTGTGCTCCACAACCATTGTCCGTTAAAAACCTGTCTGATACTTACTTTGTAATGTTCCATTACCTGCAGGCTTTCCAGTGGGTTTACAAAAATGTTCTGCAAGGCAAAGGGCCAGAAAAGTAAACCTGCAAAATATCCTATTAGCAGGATTACCAGCCCTTGACCCAATAACCTTACAAGACAAAGTTTAGTTGAAAATATTTGTTTAAGTAAAAAAGGTTTCAAAATTAAATATGATACTATTGCCAGTCCGGTGTAGGCAAATAGAATAAGCCCTCCAATTCTTACAGAATTTGTAAAAGCAATTGCTAATCCAAGCAGAATTGCTGTACTCCAACTGATTTTTGGAAGTTGTTTTACCAAGCGAAGGATAAAATAAATCGCTGCCAGATATCCGGCAGCAAATGGAATATCCTTTAGGTTTCCAAAAGCATGGCCAAATAATCTTGGCATGGCCAGAACAGAAAAAACTGTTAGCGCGGAAACCCAATATGAATTGCTGAGCTGAAAGCTAATTAATCCGGCAAAGAATAATATTAACCAGAAGAAAATCGCACCGGCAAAATGCCTGGTTAGAAATTCATTTTCTATATTAAATACCCGATTAATCAGGGCGGTAATATTATCAACCGATTGTCCGTAGTATTTTAAATTTGTGATTGGCGTATTTAAACAAGAATCATCTTCACCTCCAGTAAAATACCAGTTAACTACTTTTTTGGCATGAGGGTAATGTAACTGTTCATCTACATTAACTGCTGATTTTGGAGCCAGGAATACAAGTATTAAAGCAGCAAAAATTAAGCTGCTTACAAATGCATTTCTTGCAGTTAATATGTTGCTTAACTTATTCATAAACCTCCTTAATTATATAAACAGGTCGGTTTTGGACTTCTTTGAAAATGCGATAAATATACTCACCGATAACTCCTAAAAAAGTCAATTGTACCGAGCCAAAAAAGCAAACTGCAATAAATGTTGATGACCAGCCGATAGGAGCAAATCCCATGAATTTTGACACCAGCGTATAAACGATTGCTCCCAGAAAAAGTACAATACCCAGTATTCCAAAGTACAGACATAACTTTATCGGCCATTTTGAGAAAGAGTAAATTGCATCAGCTGCCAATGCCAAAAGTTTTCTCCTGCCCATTTTTGCTTTCCCTTTTAATCTGACTGGTCGATCAAACTCGATAAATTCATGTTTAAATCCGACAAAATTTCTGATTCCGGGGAGGTATCTGTTACGTTCAGAAAACTCTAAAATTGCTTTATGGGCCTTTTTATTCAGGATGCAGAAATTTCCGGCATTTGCCACCTGCTTCTCTTCACTAATCTGGCTAAACAAGCGATGAAAAATATCAGTAAATACTTTACGTGTCAGGCGTTCATTTCTTTGATCTCGCACAGCAGTAACGATATCGGCTTTGCCTTCTTCAATTTTTTTATAAAGCACCGGGAGTAGTTCCGGAGGATCCTGGAAATCTCCATCCATTATTATAATGTATTCTCCCTTTGCCTTGTCCAAACCAGCTGTCATTGCTGCCTGTAAACCAAAATTACGTGACAAGGAAATTATTTTAAGTCTTTTATCTTTTTCTCTGTAATCCAGAAGTTTTTTTAGGGTTGAATCTGTACTTCCATCGTCAACACATACCACTTCAAAATCTTCCTGAATTTTTTGAAGATAAGCGAAGACCTCTTTTAGCAACTCATCGACCAGATTGCCTTCGTTTAACAGTGGTATGACTACGGAAATCATCATTTAAAATTCTAAGCTTTATGTTGCGTTCCAGGCACCGGCAAAGGAAATTCCATTTCCACAGGTCCCATTTCGTAATTTTCCGGCCCCAGTTTCATTGTCGAATTCATCATATCATCCCAGGTAACTTTTTGTCCTGTATAAGCTGCTGTACGAGCCATAATTGCAGTAAGTGTAGAGATTGCTGTTCTTTCCGCTTCCACAACAGGTTTGTTGGTTCGTATTGCTGTAACCAAATCAATGTGTTCCTGAATATAGGGCGAAACAGCCACTACTCCTGTAGATCTTCCGTCTTTATTTTTTGGATATTCGTATTCCCATTTAACAGAACCGTCAGGATTATAAATGGTGTTTTTACAATTGGTGTATCCTTCAGTTCCTACAACTCTCTCTCCCAGTGTATTTGCACAACCATCAACCTGACGTGACATACTGTGTGAGAAAACACCGTTTCCAAATTCAAAATCAATGCTGAAGAAATCATACTGATCTCCGGTTAATCTTCTTGCGCGCCCGCCGAAACCAATGGCTTCTTCAGGATGTTTTCCAACAAACCAGTTTACGATATCAATATTGTGAACATGTGTATCCAGTATGTGATCGCCACATAACCAGCAGAAGTTGTTCCAGTTTCGAAGCATATATTCCATGTCACTCCAACCCTCTTCACGGGTACGAAACCAAACGTGCGACTGCAGCCACCAGGCCTTAGCACTAACAATTTCTCCAATAGCTCCTGATGCCACTTGTTTATAAGTCTCCAGATAATCGCGTTGATGGCGGCGCTGTGTTCCAGTAACAACAGACAGTCCCAGATTTTCTGCTTTTTTTGCCGTAGCCATAACCTGACGTGCACCAACGGGATCAACACAAACAGGTTTTTCCATAAACACATGTTTATTTGCCTGTACACAAGCATCGAAATGTGAGGGCCTGAAATGTGGTGGAGTGGCTAAAATTACAATGTCAAGATCAACTTCCAGCAAACTTTTATATCCATCAAATCCCCAGAAACAATTTGCTTCAGGCACTTCAACACGTTGTTTTGATAATTTATTTCTACAATCCCATACCTTGTCTTCAAAAACGTCGGCTAAAGCAACCAGTTCAAGATCATTCCCGGCTGCTAAAAAGTTTAGTGCAGCACCTGTTCCTCGGTTTCCGCATCCAACCAATCCGGCACGTAGTTTTACCCCATCAGGAGCTTTATCCAATAAAGGAGGAAACTCATAATCAACTGTTTTTGTTTGCTTACTGCAAGAACTCAGTGCATTCATGCCGATAACTCCTGCAGCACCTATTAATGCAGTTTTCTCCAGAAAATTTCTGCGTGATAGTTGATTCTTTTCCATAATATCTTAGTTTTTATTTTTTTCTGAATTCATCCGTTTATAATTGTATTTTTCAAAGCAACGGATGGAACTCTCTTCAATAATCATTATTAAATTCGTAACTTTTCTCATTAAGGTCGTTTCATTTCTTCTTCATTGTATTCGCACACTACCCTGAATCCAACACTCTTTACATCGGAGTACCACCAAATACTTTTTGGTATTTGCGGATCAGTCACCAGCCAGTCTTTTGTTTTCGTAAAGTCCCTGCGAGCAGCACGTAAATCTTTTGGTGTGTTTTTAAAAGAACCCCCACGAACCACATGTTCCATTCCGTTTCTTGGCCCTCTTGGATTTTTTACTACTCCTTTTGGATATTTTCCGTAAACCTGCGGATCATAATAATCCAAACAAAATTCTGCAACGTTACCCAGCATATTTTTTAATCCAAACGGATTGGCTTCTACATATTCAGGAGATTGAGTTTTGTAAGGACTATTTCCGTAGTGAACTGTATATTTATCGACAATCTCCATATCAGCGCCAAACAACTTTTTAAAGAAGCCGTCTTTTTCATAGTCTTTTGGAGAACCTTCAAAGAAATAAGGTGTTGAAGTTCCACCCCTCGCTGCATACTCCCATTCAGCTTCTGTAGGCAAACGATATTTTCTGCCGGTAACCTGTGATAACCATCTACAATATGTTTCTGCTGCATGATGGCTCATTGTAATTGCCGGACGGTCTCCTTTACCCCAACCCTGATCAGGGGCACCCCATGGTGGTGTTGCTCCCGTAATTACATCAGAATCTTCATCCACTTCCTGTGCCTCTTTTCTTCCCTGTGAACTGGTGGCATTAAAAAATGCCAGATATTCATTCCAACTTACTTCAATTTCTGCCATAAAGAAATCGTTAACCAGAACGTCCCTGACCGGTCCTTCATCAGGTCTGCGATAAGGTTCATCCACCGGACTTCCCATTTTAAATTGCCCTCCGGGAATTGCAATCATTTTGAATGATACAGAGGTTTCCGGAATTTTTTCGATAAAAGTTTTAAACTCAGCAACCTCTGTTAATTCTGTATATATTTCTTTATCCTCTGTGGATTCTTCTGTAAGACTTAAACCGGTTTCTCCCCTGTAATGTCCAACGTTGAGATGGCAATGTAAACAGGAAGTATTTTCCGGATCGCGTAAATATTTTATATGAGCCTGACTTCCCAGTTCATTTAAAGTTGAAGGGAAAAGATTAGTATGACATTTTTTACATCCATCCTCGTATACAAAACGTTGTGCTGCTTCTTTCGAACGTTTTGCTGTCCAGTCTATGTCTTCCGGCTCTGTAGTTAAGTAAACATACAAATCATGAAAACCATGGTATGCTTTTCTTCTTAGGTATCTTCCTTTTGGATCCTCCGGTGGTAAATGACAATCCACACATTTGACGGAAACTCCACTTCGTGTGTCGTTATGCACTGATAGTTTCCAGGTCACATCAGCATGCGGATGAACGTGGCAAGAAGCACAAAATTCATTGGTAGATGTATATTCAACCGTCTTATTGGTTAAGGCAAGTAACAGAATTGCAACAAGGCCACCGGCAACAAACAAGAGGTAGTGTTTTCGTTTAATCGTCTTATCAGTCATTCCAACTTTAATTTGACACAATAATAATGACCGGATATTAGAAAAAACTTAACGTACAAACCAATACGTACTTAATCAACTCTTAATTTTTTCTTAATATTTTTTATTTTTGCCTGATTCACTGAAACTTACAAAACATAAAAAAATTTATTTTTTTATTAGTTATTCAACATATTTTAATACTTTTAGCGAAATATTAACTACAAATTAAGTTCTTAATTCCTGCAGTTTAAATCAGGTTTATGATAAGATTTATTCAAAATACTTGTTTAATTATAGTATCACTTTTATTAGTGTTTTCCGGTAAGTTATTTGCAGAAGAAATTACGGATAAATCTTTCCTGATTTCAAAAATCAGTCAGCAAAACTTCAACAATGAGGGTTTATGGGAACTCATGAAAAACAACGAGGCTACAGGCATAGAGTTTAATACGGTTTATCAAAACAAGAATCTGATATTGCAGAACTCTTCCATTTTACTCACCTCAGTTCTTGACAAAATAAATGAAGTTATTCAACACAATCCATCAAAGATATTTCCTGTATTTATAAAATTCGACAATGATATATTGCTTTTGGATTCAATCATTAATGAATCTGAAGTTAAATCTTCGATTTTCTATTTACCCCAGGGAGAAACATGGCCATCTGTTGAATATCTTGTTCAGGCAAACAGACGGGTAGTATTTTTTGTTGAGGGAGATTTTATAAATCAAAGCAGGATTCTGCATGAAGTAAAAAAATATGCATTTGAAATCTCTGCCAATGCCGCAGCAAACAGTTTATTTGGAATTAACAACTCAGAAAAAATAAATCAGGAGCTTTTTATTGTTCGTAATTTTGATCAGATGCCGATAAAAAAGTCCAGTAGTCAGTTAAATAGAAATCTTGTACCGGATTACATAAACTTTCTTTTAGAAAACTGGAAAAAATATGGAAAAAAGCCAAATTTTATTTTTGTAAGAAACCAGATATTCAACTTTAATTTTATTATTGACCAGCTAAATTCTTTTACATGGATAAAAGGTGTAGCTAAGATTTCTGATAAAAACATAGACAAGCTGTATTGGAAAAATCCTGATATTTTGGTTACTGGTGGAAAGTTTAGCATTCCATACCGTGGAGGAGAAGAGTTAATACTTACACCATTTGTTCCGGGGTATAAAATGACACCCCAGCAAATAGTGGTTACAGGTGAAATGAGAATACCCGAGAGTTACGATATTTTGGCAAACCCGTTGGTATTGGGAGAAGATTTAACCGGTAGTTTTAGTTTTGAAGAGATAATACTAAACTCGGTTAATTCTGAACAAACTTTTGAAGGAAATAATTTTTCTTTTAGTCAGGATATTGAAAGGGGAAATGTACTGAGACTTCCCGAAAATGCAAGTATTAATTTGGGAGAACCCGAAATTTACGGTTTGAGGAACAGCAGTTTTACTGTGAGTTGTTATGTAAAATTCACTGAAATACTTGAGTTTGGAGACAATGCTATTTTAGGAAATTACGAATCAGGGTATCGAAAAGGATTACATTTAATTCTGCGCTCCGGACACCCCTATTTTGGTTTATGGGCTAACGATTTTGTTGCAGAAAAAGTATTGGAACCAAACACCTGGTACCATTTAACCTGGCGGTATATAATAGAAACAGGCGAACAATCTATTTTTCTGGATGGGCAGTTTATTGGAGGATCTGATGGTCATCCTCCTTTTTCGGGTACCGGTGACATTCATCTTGGAAGTGCACTTTCGTCAGGTGCCAGTTTAAGAGGTTACATTGATAACCTTTACATATGGAAACGTCCTCTTGGAAATGAAGAAATTAACAGATTGGCTTTGGATGAAGAAATTCAGTTTGAAAAAGAAATTGTTTCTGCAGGAAATAAAAGACGGGCAGAATTATGGATGATTCTTATCGCAGGAGTTGTTGTTTTTGGAATTGTCTTATTTATCATTTCAAAAAGATTAAAAAAGAAAAATTCGCTTGAAAAACCTGAGTTTCAAAATTCTTCGAAAGATAACCAGGTCCTTCTTTTTGGCGATTTTAAAGCAATTAATAAAGAAGGAGAGAATGTATCCAAACAGTTTACGCCAAAAGTAAAAGAGCTGTTTCTGTTTACTTTGATTCAAACACAGAAAACAGGAATTGGAGCTAATGTATCAGATATAAATGAAGCACTTTGGCAGGGACTTCCCTCAAAAAAAGTGGCCAATAATCGTTCGGTAACCCTAAATAAATTGCGTAAAATTTTACAACAATTTGAGGGGATTGAAATTGTGTCGAACGATAAAAGTTTAGTGGTTGTTACAAAAGAATCATTCTTTTGCGATTATGTTGAAGCCTTTAAACTTTGTCAAACACCAAACGGAATGGCGAAACAACAATTGGTTTTGTTTTTTCACCTGGTAAAAAGAGGCCGCTTTTTAAAGGGAACAAACTGGCCCTGGCTTGATGAAGCAAGAGGTTTTACCGGAAACCAGGTAATTGATAATCTTTTAAAACTGGCATCGTTGTATAAAAAGGAAAACGGATTAAATGAAATTGAAAAGATTGCCAAACGTATTCTAGATTACGACGATTTAAGTGAAGAAGCTACCTATCTTCAGATTTGGGCCCTGCAAAAAGCAAACAATTCTCATTTGGCCAAATTCAATTTTGATTCGTTTTGCAAAAAGTACGAAGAGAGTTTTGGAGAACCCTACACTATGAATTTTTCAAATTTTGTAAAAAGTTATGAGAACAGATTTTAGTGAAGATTTGAAGCAAGGAATTCGCTACTTTCAATAATCTGCTGATCGATTTCTTCAATCGCATTTTTAACGGCCTTTATAAACGACGGCCTTTTTTGGTTGGTATTGTGGTAGTAAACTCCGGTTAAATAAACATCCCGTCCAAATCCGGTAAATGTATTTACCAGCTTTCCCTTTGGAGAATAAACGGAGGCTTGCAACTCAACAATATTAACATTTCTACCGGTAGGCAATCCTACTAAATTTAAAACTCCAAAGGTTAGAATGGAAATTCCATTAAGAATTTCACTATCCTTAAAATCATAAAATGTTACCATGAAAACGATGGTTCCCTTTGAATCATTTTCAAAATACTTTGAGTTTCTCCAATATTTCCGAAGCAGGTTTTTGGCATCAACAGAATTCTGGTTCTCTTTAACCACACTAATTTCGCGTTGGCTTACCATTTCATCATCGACAATCTCGTCAACGATTTTTTTTGAGGGTTGAAATACAGAACTAAACGAATAGTCATCAAACTCAAACTGCAATTCCGAAATCAGTTTTTCATTTTTACTTTCTGGAGTAAGAAATTCGGGAGTGATTTTGGTTGAATAGCATGAACTCAAAAAGCAACATAATAACAACAAGGTAGATATTTGTTTCATGGCGTAGATTTTTGAACACATAGTTCAAAAGTCATTCCAAAATTATGTTGCCTAAGAAAGTTCTTTTACACTTTGTTGAAGAAAATCGCGGGTATAATAATCTTCATCTGTTATTTCGCCATTCCATACCACAATATCCAAATCTATATTTCGTGGCCCAAACTTTGGCCCACTTCGGTTGCGCCCCATTTTATCTTCAATAGATTTCAAAAGTTGGTTAAGTTCAATTTGATTGAGGTCAGTTTCAATTTTCACCGCACCATTTGTGTAATCAGGCTGGTTTTCTATTCCAATAGGTTTGGTCTTTATCATCGTTGAAACCTGAAGGATTTTAACCTTTGCTTTTAATATTTCCAACATGTTAGAAATATTTTTATCTGCTTCGATATTTGAACCGATGCCGATGATTACAAGGTTTTTATGCTTATTAGTTATGCTATGCCTCTGAGTCATAGTATGATTTATTATCGACCAGCCTCCATTTCCATCGAAACAGATTCGGCAAAACGCAGGGCATGTGGTTTATCCACTTCGACTTTTGCCCATTTTACCTTTTTATCAGCCATGATTAAATCCAGAATTTTTTGGGTTAACACTTCCAGTAATTTAAATTTTCCATCCTGAACCAATGCGATTATTTTTTTTGTAATCGTCTTATAATCAAAAATATCAATTGGCTCATCCACTTCCATGGCTGAAACCGGAATATCCGTTTCTATTTCAAGATTAATAATCACATCCTGTTTATTTACCAATTCTTCAGGATTAAAACCAATATAGGTTCTTATCAGTAAATTTTTAACTCTTATTCGTGCCATATTTTATACGTTTTGTCCTAAATTTTCGCCACCATCAGCAAACAACAACTGACCGGTTAAATGATGGTTATCCAAAATATAATCCAAACTTTTCAGGATAGGTTCAAGTCCACCCGGCTTTTTCATAGGAATATTTTGAGCCAGTTTATCAAGGTAATTTTCGTCCTCATCTTCAGGTGGCAAGGTAACACCCGGTGCAATTGCATTTACCCGAATCTCCGGAGACAGTTCCAGTGCCGCCATTTTTGTTAGATCCCACAACGCCTTTTTTGAAAGCGAATATGCGGCAAAATTCGATTTATTTGAGGTCACCCTTGTATCAACAAAATTAATAACATTGCCTTTTTTACAGTGATTTGCAAAATCCCTTATCAGGAAAAAAGGGGCTCTTACATTTACATCAAACTGTAAATCATATAATTCAACATCGGTTTCAATTAAATACGAAGGATCAAATACAGATGCATTATTTACCAATAAGTTGATGGAACCGGCTTTTGAAAGGGCATTTTTTACCAGGCCAAGTACTTCATCAATGTTAGCCAGATTTGCCTGAACTGTATTAAATTTTTGATTTGGAAATTGTACACTTAATCCCTCTACCAGTTTTTGAGCTTCGCTGGCCGAATGGTTATAATGGATAATTACATTCCATCCCTTTTTTGCAAGATGATTAGAAATGGCATTTCCAATTCTTTTTGATGCTCCTGTTATTAAGGCAGTATTCGACATAATTTGATAGCTTTTTTTGAAAAGAACACCTTTTAAGGTTAGATGTTCGAAGCAAACTATTTTTTACCACGTATTAAAGCTTTCTCATAGTTGTAGTTTGGATTAATCGTACAGGTATCTTCTCCCATTTCAACTATCCATTCGTATAATCGGGTTTTCATTTTAGTGGCTTTTTCCGGCATTTCTTTCGATAAGTCCCTGGCTTCACTTATGTCGTTTGCCAAATCGTACAATTCAATTCTTCCCTCCGGGATGTAATTGAAGTTATTTTCCTTTTCAATATAATCTCCAAAAAACCAGATTAACTTAAAATCGCCATCCCGCATCACCGCACACGGACTTGCTCCCCATTGTGGATCGTATAGTGGTAAATACCAAAATAATTCTTCCCGATCCAATGTTTCGTTTCCTTCCAGAAGAGGGCGAAAACTTATTCCATCCAAAACACATTCCGGGATTGTTTTTCCTCCTGCATAATCCAGCAAAGTTGGCAAAAAATCAACTACATGAACAGGTTCGTTAACCACATCAGGTTGAATAGTTTCCGGCCATGACACCACTAACGGAACCCGTATTCCACCTTCATATGGAGAACCTTTTCCATGTCTTAAGGGAGCTTGTTCAAAATGTTTATCCACACCTCCATTGTCTGAATAAAATATCACCATTGTATTTTTATCAAGACCTAGTTTTTTCAAAGCTTCTGACAGTCGTCCAATTGAATTATCAAAATGATTAATTGCTCCCAGGTAAGTAGCGAAGTTTTGTCCTTCTTCGGGGAAGCCACGATCCAGGTATTTTTGTGTCAATGAATCGGGGCCAAGAATCGGACCGTGAATGGTATGATGCGACAAATAAATAAAAAAGCTGGTATCCTTGTTTTCAGTCATAAATTTTATGGCTTCATCGGTAAGAAAATCAACCCCTTTATCACCATAAGATTGATATTCAGTTGGATCGGTCACAGGATTTACATAATCAAAACCGTAATATTGTTTTGCCGAATCGCGCAAATAGGTATAATATCCATCATTCTCCCAGGTGCTTAAATGCCACTTCCCCAGAATCGCAGTGCGGTAACCATTATCTTTTAGCATCTCCCCCATGGTATACGATTCCCGTGGTAGATCTTCCAAATATTCAGGTTCGAGCATTTTTGCGTGAGGAAATCCGTAAAAAGGAACCACATGCCACATTTTGTTTCTGGCTGTGTGCTGTCCGGTGATTAATGAAGCACGGGTCGGAGTACACTGTGGAGTTGCATAGGCCTGGGTAAAAAGAACGCCTTTTTCGGCCAGTGCATCAATATTAGGAGTTTCCATGTATGGATTACCAAGACAACTTAAGGAACTCCACCCAAGATCATCCATAAAAACAAACAGGATATTAGGTTTTTGAGTTTCAGGTTGTGTCTCTTTTTTAGTACACGAAAAACAAACACAAACAATAAATAGCAGAAAAAACGGTTTAAGGTATTTTTTAAAATTCATCAGGTTTTAGATTGATTAAAACCCAAAGTTAGCTAAAAAGTACAGAACCTTAAACTCAAATAAGTTTGGGTTGATTGACAAAATCAATCTTTTCAAATCCTATTTTTCAGCCGGTAAAACATCAACGTTGCTATTTGGTATATACCAAACATTATCTTTTAAATTGACACCGCCATTCAACTCTTCCTGAACAACCCGATCTACAATAAATATTCCTGTTTTTGCCATATTTCCAAAGTTGTCGATACCGTCGTTTGGAAAATTTTGTCTGGTTCGGTGAATGTTAAATTGATCTGAGAATGAACGGTTAAAAGCCGCTTCAACACGATCTTTACCGAGCATAAATCCTAAAAGTCCTCCCCAGGTTGCAGTAGGATTATCTGAATCCCAGCCCGCCAAAACACCAATTTTTATGGTTTCTTTGAAATCTCCTTCGCCATAGAACAAACTTACCAGACTTGCAGCAAAATTGATTCCGGCAGCAAAACATCCATTACAATATCTGTTTTGCGATGTAATGTGATACCCTCCCAGTTGATTCACCTGGTATCTTTCGTAAATTTCATCACGAGCCTGTTCCCAGCTTATTCCTTCTTCATATTTTTCAAGCACAAAATCATACATATCAGCCGGATAGGAATTTTTTGGCAATCTTTTACTTGCCTCCTCCGCCATCCACCTTAATTGTTCATTGATTGTAAGATTAGGATTAACTTTTGATGCCAGTGAATGCATGATCACGTAAAATTCTGAAATCCATTCTGATTCATTTCTTGCAGTAGTTTGAATAGGAAGATTTGCCATTTTCAAGGCAAAATCGGGTCGTACCGGAGCAAAAAGCCCGAATATTTCAGTGGTTAGTTGAGCGTCTATCATTTCAAACTCAGGATTGTTTTCAGGATGACCTGTTGCTGGTGGGAGCATTCCGCTTTTCATTAAATCGAAAGCCATTTGATTTGAAACCCACAAATAGTTTTCTTCCTCGTGTCTGATGTGTTTTAACCAACCGGCCTGAATTTGTTCAGGTGTTAAAATTGAAGTTTGGTTGGTATACAAAAGATGCTGGTACATATATTCAATATCGGTATCATCATCAGCACCCCAAACTTCGTTAGTATCTCTAAAAACAAAACCGATTGTTTCAGACAAATCGCTTGGCACACCTTCTCCCCAAATACTGGGTTGATCAGATTTTCCCCAGTCATCGCGTGTATAAAAATCACCGGTTTTAACTTCACCAATATTACCGACTTTATCCATTTCAGTAACCAAACCGGTCCAGTTGGCAATACTTTGACCAAGCCAGAATCCTTCTAATTTATTTAGGTATTCTTTTCGCGAAATGATTAAATCGCTTTCTTTTGGTGAATAAGATTTATAATCCAATTGAAAATCCCTTACTACATTGGATTTATTTCCTGATTTTTCAGTACACGATAAAAAAATTAAAACAATGAATACAAGTAAAAATTTGATTTTCTCCATTTCAAATAAACTTTATAAGTATTGAGCAGGAAGATAAAAATTTATTTCAATCAATAACCAGATTATTGCAAACAAGCTTGCTTTTGAGTTTTGTACCAAAATAAAAAACGGGCCTTTTTTAAAACCTAGCGATTATACGAATTCAGTTTACTTAGATATTTTCCAATAATATCAAATTCAAGATTAACAACTGTACCAACTTTAAAAGTATGGAAATTGGTTACTTCCTGGGTAAAAGGAATAATCGCCACCTGGAAAGAATTGTCTTTTGATTTCACCACGGTTAAACTTACCCCATTTACGGTTACCGAACCTTTTTCAACGGTCATATAACCTTGTTTGGCTTTTTCAATATCAAAATCGTATTCAAAAGTATAGTACCAACTCCCATCGGCTTCATCTACTTTTGTGCAGGTTGCAGTCTGATCAACATGCCCCTGTACAATGTGTCCGTCCAGCCTGCCGTTCATCATCATACTTCTTTCGAGATTTACCTTAGACCCAACTTCCAACAATCCAAGATTCGATTTTAGCAACGTTTCTTTTATGGCTGTTACTTTATACAGTTTTTCAGTTTTATCAACCCAAACCACGGTCAAACAGACTCCGTTGTGCGATAAACTTTGATCAACTTTTAGTTCATCGGCAAATGTGCAGGTTAATGTAAAATGTACATTTTCCTGGTCTTTTTCAATCTTTACTACTTTCCCGTATTCTTCTACTATTCCTGAAAACATAATTTCTATTTATTATCTGTTAAATGAGAAAAGGCATGCCTTTTCTTTACTGTTCAATATTAGAAAAACTGTCAATATTATTTTGGTAATGTATGGACAGGGCATACCCTGTCTCAAAACAAGATCTACTTTAACATCCAATCCACGCCGTCTTTTGTATCCTTTATTTCGATGCCAATTTTATTTAAATCATCGCGAATTTTATCGGCCATGCCCCAGTCTTTATTTGATTTTGCCTGTTTCCTTAATTCGATAAGTAACTCAACAACACCTGAAAGAATTTCACTATTTTCTTTAGCATCTGAATTTTCTTCTTGTAAACCAAGTATTTCAAAAACCACTTTATTATAAAATGATTTTATATCGTTCAAATCCCTTACAGAAATACTTTCTTTACCTGCTTTTATCGAATTAATAATTTTTACACCGTCAAATAAATGTGCAATTGCAATTGGGGTATTTAAATCGTCGTTTAAAGCCGCAAAACATTTTTCTTTTACCGAATCAAAATCAACCGTACTTACTTTTGAAGCCTGAATTTCATTAAGGGTTGACAACGCTGTCATTAACCGGTTCAATCCTTTTTCTGAAGCTTGCAAAGCTTCATTAGAAAAATCAAGTTCGCTTCTGTAATGCGCCTGAAGTACAAAAAACCTAATGGTCATCGGAGAATATGCCTGCTCCAGTATTTCATGGTTTCCTGAGAACAACTCTTGCAGGGTTACAAAATTTCCAAGCGAGCGTGCCATTTTCTGACCATTAATTTTAATCATATTGTTGTGCATCCAATATTGCACAGGCTCTTCACCTAAATTTGCAGTAGATTGCGCAATTTCACATTCGTGATGAGGAAATGTTAAATCCATTCCACCACCGTGGATGTCAAATTTTTCGCCTAAATATTTTGTACTCATTGCCGAACATTCGAGATGCCATCCGGGGAATCCATCGCTCCATTTAGACGACCAACGCATAATATGCTCAGGTGTTGCCTTTTTCCACAATGCAAAGTCAAAAGAATTTTTCTTTTCCTCCTGACCATCCAATTTACGTGTATTAGTCCTTATATCATCAAGATTTCTTCCCGATAATTTTCCGTAATCAAAGTCCTGATTGTATTTTTCAACATCAAAATAAACAGAGCCGTTTGATTCGTAAGCAAATCCTTTTGTAAGGAGTGATTCGATTAATTCCTGTTGTTCAATAATATGTCCTGATGCACGGGGCTCAATACTTGGCGGTTTCACATTTAACTGCATCATGTTAAAATGAAAGGAATTCATATATTTCTGAACTACTTCCATAGGTTCAAGCTTTTCCAATCTTGCTTTTTTGGATATACGGTCTTCTCCTGAACCTTCTACCTCATCTTCCAAATGACCTACATCGGTTATGTTACGCACATATCGTACTTTATACTCTAAATAATTCAGATATCTGTACAACACGTCGAAAGTGATAAACGGTCTGGCATGCCCTAAATGTGAATCGCTGTAAACAGTCGGACCACAAACATACAAACCAACTTTACCTTCTACGAGTGGTTTAAAAACCTCTTTTTTACGTGTTAAAGTATTATAGATTACAAAATTACCGGTCATTTTTTATCTGATGAATTTTGTTCTGTTTCTGTTGGCAGTTCCTCAGAATCTTCTTCCTTGTTTTCTTCAATTTTATTAAAATACTTACGATAGAAAATCAGGATAGAAAAAATACCTATTGTTATTGCTGAGTCTGCTATATTAAATACAGGGCGAAAAAATATAAAAGGATCTCCTCCCCAGATAGGCAGCCAGTCAGGGTATCTTCCGTTTATAATTGGAAAGTAAAACATATCCACTACTTTGCCATGGAGAAAACCGGCATAGCCTCCTCCTTCGGGGAATATAGTTGAGATTTGCCCGTAACTGTCTTCGAAAATCATTCCATAAAATAAACTGTCTATAATATTTCCAATTGCTCCCGCAAAAATCAGAGAAATACTGGCGATAAAGCCAAATGGAATGTCCTTGTGCTTTGCAAGTTTGAAGAGATACCAACCAATGGCTACAACTGCCAAAATACGGAAAATACTTAAAAATAATTTTCCATACTCTCCTGCAAACTCAAAGCCAAAAGCCATACCGTTATTTTCGATAAAATGTATGATAAACCAATCTTTAAAAACAACAATTTCATCGCCTAACGCCATAGTTGTTTTTATATAAACTTTAAGTAGCTGGTCGGCTATAAGAATTAAAAAAATGATTATCAGCGATTTTACGGTACGCGTCATAACTTTCTGTTAAAAAAAAAGCTCCCGGACAAATCGTTTTAACGAAATATCCGCAGAGCAATTCAAAATATTTTACGAATTACTTTTGGTTCTTTTTCGCGTCGATACACAAAGTTGCGTGCGGAACAGCACGTAATCTTTCTTTACTAATTAATTTTCCTGTATCGCGACAAATACCATAAGTTTTGTTTTCAATACGTACTAAGGCTGCCTGAAGATGTTGTATAAATTTCAACTGGCGCTGAGCCAATTTACCTGCTTCTTCTTTTGATAAAGTTGCGGCTCCCTCTTCCAATACTTTAAAAGTTGGTGAAGTATCCTGCGTGTCATTTCCATCGCTTTGTGTTAATGACGTTTTATACATTTCGTAATCGCTCTGTGCAACTTTAAGCTTTTCGGTAATTAAAACTTTAAATTCCTTAAGCTCCTCATCTGAATATCTGTTTTTTTCTCCCATAATTAAAGGGTTTTATAGTTTTCTTCTTTTAAAATTGAAGGCCTAAATTAATAAATTTTTGGTATTAATTTTCAGCACTTTTATCATTTCAGTTATTAACTTTTTTTACCAGTATCGGTGCATATAAATCTTTGTCAATTTCTACACTTTTGGCGTTTTTATCTTCAAGAATTTCAGTCAATTCCAACTGACTTGCCAAAGTTTGCGCGCAAATATAATCTTTAAAATTTAAAATTGCTTTATTATACTCTTCTTGTTTTTCAATTGTCAAAGTAATGCGGTCTGTGACCTCAAAATTACTCTCCTTACGCAGATTTTGAATTTTATTGATAAACTCACGTGCCAGCCCCTCTTCTTTCAATTCAGTAGTCACATTAATATCCAGCGCCACAGTAATTTGTCCTTCCGATGCCACTGTCCAACCCGGAATATCTTCTGTGTTTATCTCAACATCTTCCAGTGTAATTTTAATTTTTTCTCCACCAGCTTCAATTTCCATTTCACCTGCATTTTCCAGTTCTGCAATCTCAGTTTGTCCGAACTGATTTACAATTCCTGCAATTTGTTTCATGAGTTTACCGTATTTTGGCCCTAAGGTTTTAAAATTCGGTTTAATTTTCTTTTTTATCACTCCTGAAGCATCAGTCAGAAACTCTACTTCTTTTACATTTACCTCTGAAAGAACTATGTCTTTTATGGCTTCAAACTGCTCCTGAAAATGTGGATTTAATACCGGAACAATGATTTTTGCCAGTGGCTGACGAACTTTTAACTTTTCTTTTCTGCGAAGTGCAAGAATCATTGACGATGCTTTTTGTGCAATGTCCATTTTTTCTTCCAAATCTTTGTCAACCAACTTTTCGTTATACGCAGGAAAATCAGCAAGGTGTACACTTTGATCTGTTTCTTTTTGCGTAGTTCTATTTAAATCTGAAAACAGCAAATCGGCATAAAACGGTGCGATTGGTGCCATTAACTTTGCAACAGTTTGCAAACAAGTATATAAGGTCTGATAAGCGGAAATTTTATCTTCAGTAAAATCTCCACCCCAATATCTTTTTCGGCTCAAACGCACAAACCAGTTACTCAATTTTTCCGACACAAATTCAGAAATCGCACGACCTGCTCGTGTAGGCTCATAATTTTCATAACACCATGAAACTTCTTTAACCAAAGAATTCAACAATGAAATTATCCATCTGTCAATTTCCGGACGATTTTCAACCGGAATTTCTTCTTCGTCAAACTTAAATCCGTCTACATTGGCATAAAGCGCAAAGAAATTATATGTATTGTATAATGTTCCGAAGAATTTACGTTTTACTTCTTCAACTCCTGCAATATCAAATTTCAGGTTATCCCATGGTTGAGCATTCGTAATTAAATACCAGCGAAGTGGATCAGAGCCATATTTTTCAATTGTATCAAAAGGATCTACAGCATTCCCCAAACGCTTTGACATTTTGTTGCCGTTTTTATCCAGCACCAATCCGTTGGAAATAATATTTTTAAATGCAACAGATTCATCAATCATAGTTGCAATTGCGTGCAGTGTAAAAAACCACCCCCGTGTCTGGTCAACTCCTTCAGCGATAAAATCTGCAGGAAAAACCTCATTGAAAGTATCTTTTGTTTCGAATGGATAGTGACGTTGAGCATATGGCATTGACCCTGAGTCAAACCAAACATCAATTAAATCCGGTTCACGGAACATTTTTTTTCCGTTAGGAGAAACCAATACAATGTCATCAACAAATGGTTTATGCAAGTCGATCTTTTCATAGTTAGATTTAGAATTGTCTCCAACAACAAAGTCTTTATAAGGATTTTCCTTAATAAAACCAGCGTCCATCGCTTTTTCGATTTCAGTAATCAATTCTTCTGCTGAACCTATGCAGATTTGTTCTGAGCCATCTTCTGTTCTCCAGATTGGCAGAGGTGTTCCCCAATAACGGGAACGACTAAGATTCCAGTCAACTAAATTTTCCAACCAGTTTCCAAATCTACCGGTACCTGTTGATTTTGGTTTCCAGTTTATTGTATTGTTTAATTCGACCATTTTATCCTTAACGGCCGTAGTTTTTATAAACCATGAATCCAGCGGATAATACAAAATTGGTTTATCTGTTCTCCAGCAATGTGGATAACTGTGGATATGTTTTTCAATTTTAAATGCTTTGTTTTCCTGTTTAAGCATTACGGAAATATCAATATCAACGGTTGGATCTCCATCTTCCAGTTTATCGTCATATTCATTTTTCACTGAACGTCCTGCAAACTCGTGGTATTTTTCAGCATTTACATATTTCTCAACAAAGGCTTTATCCAATTCGATGGTTGGGTAAAATCTTCCCTTTTTGTCAACCAGGGCCTGTCTTTTACCTTCAGTATCTACAACCACCAGTGGTGATATTCCATGCTGCTTTGCAACACGGTCATCATCTGCACCAAAAGTAGGAGCAATATGAACAATCCCTGTTCCATCCTCTATGGTTACAAAATCACCGGTTATAACTTCAAATGCTTTTCCTTCAGGTTTTATCCACTCAATCAGTTGTTCGTATTGAACTCCGGCCATTTCATTTCCGGTATATTCACCAACAATTTCAAATGGAATTTTTTTATCTCCGGGATTGTAATCTTCAAAAGCCAAATTTTTGTTTTTCTCATTGAAATAAACAGGGCACAAGTCTTTTGCAAGAATCAATGTTACCGGAATTCCTGTATATGGATTAAAGGTTTTAACTTTTACATATTTTATTGAGGGGCCTACACATAGCGCAGTATTAGACGGCAATGTCCATGGAGTGGTTGTCCAGGCCAGAAAGTATAAATCGGTTTCTACATTGGTGTATAAAAACTCAGATTTTTCGTTTCTGATTGCCTTAAACTGCGCAACTGCAGTAGTATCTTTTACATCCCGATAACAACCCGGCTGATTTAACTCATGCGAGCTTAAACCGGTTCCTGCTGCCGGCGAATAAGGTTGAATTGTATAACCTTTATATAAAAGTCCTTTTGAATAAATTTGTTTTAAAAGCCACCAAACTGTTTCTATGTAATGACTGTCATAGGTAACATAAGGATCATCCATATTAACCCAATATCCCATCATTCGGGTTAGTTCTTCCCACTCACGGGTATATTTCATTACCTCGGTACGACAAGCTTTGTTGTACTCCTCAACAGAAATTTTTTTACCAATATCGTCTTTTGTAATATTCAGCAATTTTTCAACACCAAGTTCAACAGGCAATCCATGCGTATCCCAACCTGCTTTTCGGTGAACACGAAAACCTTTCATCGTTTTATACCGACAAAAAATATCTTTTATGGCCCTTGCCATAACATGGTGAATTCCTGGTTTTCCATTAGCTGATGGAGGTCCTTCGTAAAAAACAAATGTTGGACGCCCTTCACGGGTGGAGATACTTTTATGGAAAGTATCATCTTCCTCCCATCGTTTTAATACTTCTTTATTTATTTGAGATAAATCTAATTGCTTGTATTCCTGAAACTTATTGCTCATAAAATCCCTTTCTGTTCAGTTCTTAAAAAAGTATGCAAATATAGAAAATATTTTCAGGGGAAATTGGAATAATTCATCTAATATAAAGGGAATATTACCTGCTTAAAAGAAAAGGCCTTTTTACAGGCCAATAAAAAAAATCCATCCGTTGACTATATACCAAATCTTATGGTCAACGGATGAATAACAAACCAAATATTAATATCAATATCTATTTTTCAGCACCAAACTTGTAAATACATATTGAATAATACTCTTCCCCCGGATTAAGTACAGTTGAAGGAAAACCCGGTTGATTTGGGCTGTCAGGATAATGTTGTGTTTCCAGGCAAAAAGCTCCCCTGAATTCAAATTTTTTACCGCCTTTGCCCTTATCGCTTCCATCCATAAAATTTCCCCCATAAAATTGCATGCCCGGCTCATTAGTTAAAACTTCAAGTGTTCTTCCTGAATTTGGTTCAACAACCTTTGCAGCATAATTTAATCCTGATTCAGTTTTATTCAACACCCAGTTATGATCATAGCCACCGCCGAATTCCAATTGAAGGTTGTCTGCGTCTAATCGGGCACCAATTGCCACCGGCACTCTAAAATCGAATGGTGTTCCTTCCACAGAAGCAATTTCACCGGTTGGAATTAATCCTTCATCCACAGGAGTAAAAGCATCTGCATTAATATGCATAACATGATCATTTACATTGCCATTTCCTGCACCTTTTAAGTTAAAGTATGAATGTTGAGTTAAATTAACCGGTGTTGCTTTATCGGTTGTTGCCCAATATTCGGTTTTAAGTTCATTATCATCGGTTAAAGTATAAACCACTTTTACTTTAAGGTTTCCCGGGTATCCCTCCTCTTCATCTTTCGACAAATAATTTAACTCCAGTTTTTGTTCATTAAGTATTTGAGCATCCCAAACTACATTATTAAAACCTTTGATACCTCCGTGTAAATGGTTTTCGCCATTATTTCTAACTAAAGAATAAACTTCTCCATTTAATTCAAATTTCCCGTTTGCAATGCGGTTACCGTAACGACCAATCAGTGCTCCATAATATATTTCATTCGAGTTCAAATATTCATCCAAAGAATCATATCCAATAACAATATCTGCAAAATCACCTTCTTTATCAGGTGTCCATAGATGAGTAATTCTTCCGCCATAATTGGTAATCTGAATTACAACTCCGTTTCTGTTTTTTAAAGTAAAAAGACCAACGTTTTTTCCATCCAGTTCTTGTTCGAATTTTTTTTCATCTACCAAAACAGGCAGACTGGATTGTTTTGAACACGAGATAATTAATAACACCGCAAGTAAAGCCAATAGATTTTTCATTAGAAATATGGTTAAAAGTTAGACATAGAATTGACGTGTGTAAAATTAAACGTGTAAATTTACACTCAATATAAAAACCTAACAAAATATTCAAACCTAAAATGAAAAGAGCAATACTTCACATTTCATTACTTCTTTTAATCAGTTCTGTAATCCATAGCTGTGAAACAAAAAAAGCAGAACCTAAACGACCAAATATTCTTTTTGCGATTGCCGATGATGCATCGTGGAAACATTTTGGAGCATATGGCTGTAATTGGGTAAAAACACCTGCATTTGACCGTATTGCCAATGAGGGGATTTTATTTACCCGTGCCTATACTCCCAATGCAAAATGTGCTCCTTCGAGGTCGTGCATATTAACCGGAAGAAATAGCTGGCAACTGGAGGAAGCCGTTAACCACTCACCTCTTTTTCCGGCAAAATTCAAAACTTATGCAGAGGCTTTGGGTGAAAACGGGTATTATGTTGGTAGTGTGGCCAAAGGTTGGGCTCCCGGAGATCCGGGAGAAATCAATGGCAAAAAAAGAGAGTTGACAGGACCTAAGTTTGATGAGTTTAAAACAACGCCACCGGCAAAACATATTTCGCAAAATGATTATGCTAAAAACTTTGAAGCATTTTTGGAAGCACGACCTGAAGGTAAACCTTTCTGTTTCTGGTATGGAAGTACAGAACCTCATCGCCGTTATGAGTTTGAAGCAGGAATGAAATATGGCGGTAAAACAATGGATCAGATTGACGAAGTACCAACATTTTGGCCTGATGTTGATACAATCAGAAAAGACATGCTTGACTATGCATTTGAAATTGAATACTTCGACAAACACCTGCAAATGATGCTGGAAAAACTGGAAGAAATTGGAGAACTGGAAAATACAATCGTATTGGTTACTGCCGATAACGGAATGCCATTCCCCAGGATTAAGGGCCAGGTTTATGAATACTCCAACCATCTTCCTTTGGCGGTTATGTGGCCTGACGGGATTAAAAATCCGGGCCGCGTAGTTGATGACTTTGTAAACTTTATTGACTTTACTCCAACTTATCTGGAGGTTGCCGGATTAACTGCTGAAGAAATTGGAATGCAAGCTGTAACAGGAAAAAGTTTAACAGATATTTTTTACTCTGATAAAGAAGGTATAGTTGTTTCTGAAAGAGACTTTATTTTGGTTGGTAAAGAGCGCCATGATGTTGGCCGGCCCGATGACCAGGGATATCCTGTTCGGGGAATTTTTAAAGACGACTATTTGTATTTACGGAATTTTAATCCGGAAAGATGGCCTAAGGGAAATCCGGAAACCGGATATTTAAATTGCGATGGTAGTCCAACAAAAACCTATATTCTGGATAGCCGGCGAAAAAAAGGAATTATGGAATACTGGCAACTGAACTTTGGAAAAAGAGCTTCGGAAGAACTTTATAATGTTGTTAAAGATCCGTATTGTATGAATAATTTGATTGGTAATGCCGAGTTTGCCAAGTTAAAAATTGAGATGGAGACTGAAATGATTGAAAAGCTTACCCTGGATGAAGACCCAAGAATTTTGGGAAATGGAAAAATTTTTGAAAGCTATATTTATAATGGCGCTGTTCAAAACTATTATAACCGATACATGGGTGGCGAAAAAGTAAAAGCCGGCTGGGTAAACGAAACTGATTATGATTCCAAACTGGATTAAACTATCCAATTCTGTTAAAATATGAGATTTGTAACTTTGAGTTGAAAATTCAATTAGAACAATAATACGAGTTTTCGGGTTTTATAAATAACTGTATAAAACATTCCGGAATGAGAACCAGTATTGTTGTTTTTCTTTTAATTTTAGTTACAAATCTGCCAGGTTATGCACAAAATAATTTGCAAACCAGAACTGTGGCAACAAATTTGGATACTCCCTGGGAAATATTATGGGGCCATGACAATTATATCTGGGCTACCGAACGATATGGGCGAATTTCAAGAATCAATCCTCAAACGGGTGAGGTTTTTGAAGTTATTACAATTTCGGAAGTAAACGAACGTGGAGAAGGTGGATTGCTGGGAATGGTCCTGGACCCGGATTTTGAAACCAACAACTTTTTTTATGTTGCTTATAATTATAACGGCCCTGGTAACGACTACCGGGAAAAAATAGTCCGTTTTACTTTCAATCCGTCAACGGGTGCGGCAGGAAATCCTTTTACTCTAATTGAAAATATTGATGGCGCCAATAATCACAATGGCTGTCGAATGGTGATTTCTCCCGATAAAAAACTCATTTTCACAACCGGAGATGCCCAGATTACAAGTACGTCACAAAATTTAAATAGCCTGAACGGGAAAAAGTTAAGACTCAATCTCGATGGTACGATTCCTGAGGATAATCCAATTAAGGATAGTCCAATATGGACCTGGGGACACAGAAATGCACAGGGACTGGTTTATTCGCCGGATGGTGAAATTTTATACAGCAGTGAACATGGTCCAAGTAATGATGATGAAATCAACATAATTTACAAAGGAAGAAATTATGGATGGCCTCGAGTAGAAGGTTTTTGCGACAATTTTGAAATGAATTTTTGTAATGACAGTAATGTTGTGGAACCCATTTATGCCTGGACCCCTACGCTTGCTGTTGCAGGAATCGATTTCTACAATTCTGATTTGATTCCGGAATGGAAAAACAGTTTACTGGTAAGTTCTTTAAAAGCCAGAAGAATTACGCAATTAAAACTCAACGAGAACGGTACTGAAGTGGTAAGCTCAAAAGACCATTTTATTGGTGCGTTTGGAAGATTACGTGACCTTTGTATTTCCCCGGACGGGAAAGTTTATGTTGCTGTCAGTAACCGCGATGGACGAGGTTCACCAACGACAGAGGACGATAGAATAATTGAAATTGCACCGGCATCAACTTCTGCACCCCTTATCGAGAATACTAACCCGATTAATGTTTACCCAAATCCTGCCAAAGAATTTATTATTGTATCGATTAATATTCAGGATGAGTTACCTGCGAAATATAGTTTGATGAATATAATTGGACAAGAAATCAAAAAGGGCTATTTGGAAAGTGGGGAATCAAAAATTTATTTCCCGGTAGGATTTTCGGGACCAGCGTTTTTAAAAATCGAGATGAACGGCCGGTTGGTTTCCAGAAAAGTTGTTGCACTGAATTGAAATCCTTCTTTATTTTAAAGCTAGTATAAAAATTTAACCACAGAGGCGCACTGAGAAGACACAGAGGCGCACAAAGAAAAAAGCCGATTGTGTAACAACCGGCCATTTAATCTTTTGTATCTGACAAGAAAATTTTGAGAACAAGGCTTGCGATTTTTGAAAATCGAGGAGTCCCGACAGTTTCGTCGGGACGACTGTTTTCAAAAAGAGCGTAATACAGTTATTTTAGTTTTCCTGCAGATACTAATCACTGTTTAATTGTTTTCCTTTTCCTCCTCAACGATTACTTCAATTTTCTTTTCATCACCTTCCTTTTTCTCTTTTATGATAACGACTTTCCCGTCGTCACCAATAAATTTGGCTGTTCCGTCTCCTTCTTTGATATGAAAAACATTTTCATCTTCAATCACTTCTGTAGTTCCGTCATCCTTTTTAATCACTTTAATTTTATGCACTTTTTGAGGTGAATCTCCCATAAACATTGCATTTCCGTGTGGTGAATGAATGATTATCTCTTCCTCCTCTTCTTCACCCTCAGGTTTTGGTTTGCGCACAATGGTTATCTTTTCTGTTCCGTCTCTTAGCATTTTTTTATCATACGAAATGATGCCCGGATCTGACAAATCAATAACATTCTTATCCTTTTTTGAGTGCCACATCATTACGTGAGGTGCATGTGGTGAAACATTACCCATTGGTGCAACTATATGCTCCCCGTGTTTTCCAGATTTCATTATAAAAACATTCCCTTCACCGTCTTCATCAATTTCATATTCAAAATCGAAATCAAAGTCCATGGCCAGCGAATCCATATTAAAATCGTCTTTTGTAATCCACTTCAATTCTTTACCTCCGGTAATTGTATCACCATTCCATACAAATACTTCATCGTTGCTTAATACAGTATCTATTTCTATTTTTTTCCCTTCGTCATCAACCTTTACCATTTTAATACGTTTCTCAACCTTTTTCCCGCGGGGAGGATCTTGCGGACTTTCTCGTATTGAAAATGAGCTTAGAACAAAAAGTGCCAATGCGGGTAAAATGATTAGTGATAAAATACGTTTCATAATCTTGTTTTTAAATTTGTGTTTTTATTCGAAACAAATATAATTTATAATCCACTACACCATCAGTTAAAGCCTGGTTAAAACCTGTTAAGGAAAAGTTAAAATCAAAACTAGGGCTATATAAATACCTATATTTGAGCCATGAACAAGAATTTTTTTACCGGACTAATCATTTTGATGGGGATTTCAATTCTCGGAATTATTGCGGTTCAATTGGTTTGGATGAACAATGCAATTAAAGTAAAAAATGAACTTTTCGACAGGTCGGTAAATGAAGCATTAAATAATACCGTGCAAAAACTGGAAGACCTGCACAATTTTGGAGTGGTTAATAAAATGGTTTTTGAGAACGACTCACTGCACTGGTCGTTTGAAGAAAATGATGTAAATGTCGAAATCATTTCTCCCGAAACAATAAACGGTGTTCATTCTGCTGTTCATGTTATTCCTCAAAAAGAAGTAAAGGTAATTAGGCACTTTCAAAAAGGTGATAAAAATCCGCAAGTAGAAGTTAAGATTGATGCTGAAAAAAATGGATCAGCCTCATATAGTTACCGTATACAAACCGAAACAGAGTTAAACGAGGAAATTATACTTCGCGAGAATGAACCTTTTGAAGATGAGGATATAATTGTTTTCAAAAGCGATACAATTATTTCAAATCTCGACTCGCTTTACAATATTAGTGTTGTTAAAATCGATTCTTTGTTAACTTCGTTTGACACATTTGAATTGATTGCGCCGGATTTTTCGAAACGGGCACAACTAAAAGCCCGAAATTTAAAAAGGCTGGCCAACAGGGCAGTTAGTGAAATATCCGATTGGGATGTACATTTTATTGACGAGGAACAAGTAAAAAATGTACTGAAGGAAGAACTACAAAACAGGAATATTCCTATTGATTTTGAATATGCTATTTTAAAAGACAGTACTTTTTTAAATAGCAAAGTGGAACGGGATTCAGTTAAACTTCAAGAAACCAATTTCAGAGTAAATCTTTATCCTAACGACATTTTCCAGAAAAACCTGAAATTGGCCATTTGGTTTCCGGGGCGCGAGAGTTTTATATATCGATCATTAAACTTATTATTAATAGCTTCTTTCCTTTTTTCAGTTGTAATTTTGGTAACTTTTGGATTGAGTGTTTTTTATATTCTTCGCCAAAAGAAAATTTCTGAAATGAAATCGGATTTTATCAATAACATGACGCATGAGTTTAAAACTCCAATTGCAACCATATCCGTGGCAACCGATTCAATTACCAACGAAAAAGTGGTTGACAATCCTGATAAAATAAAATACTTCGCAGGAATGATAAAAAAAGAAAATCTTCGAATGAACCGGCAAGTAGAAGACATACTTACCATTGCCCGTTTAGACCGAAAAGATTTTGAATTTGTCTGGGAAACGGTTGATGCACACGAGTTAATAAAAGATGCTGTTCAGGGAATTCAGATTCAGGTGGAAAAACGAGAGGGGAAAATTGATTTGAATCTGGCTGCAGGAAACTCAACAATTACTACTGACAAAATACATGGTACAAACATTATTTATAATTTGCTCGATAATGCTATAAAATATTCGGTCGATTCTCCCGAAATAAAAGTTACTACTTCGAACAATACAAAGGGGATTTTGATTTCGGTGGAAGACAATGGAATTGGAATGAGTAAATCGGTACAAAGCAAAATATTTGAAAGGTTCTACCGGCAAACAAGCGGTAATATTCATAATGTAAAAGGATTTGGATTGGGACTAAATTATGTAAAAGCAGTTTTAGAAGCCAATCGCGGAAATATTAGTGTACAAAGCGAACCGGGAAAAGGAAGTAAGTTTGAAGTGTTTTTGCCTTTTGTGAGGGAGTAAGAAGCTGGAAGCTCGAAGCACGAAGCACGAAGTAAAGAAAGCACGGAGCACGAAGCACGAAGTTGGAGGAGAAGAAGTTGTTGGTTGTTAGTTAATGAGATTTTGGGTAATTGAGTAAATTAGTGATTGAGGTATTGGTAAATTGGTTTTCAAATTTTTGCCTTTTACCTTTTTACTTTTGACTTGAAAGTTTTGCCTTTTAACTTTTTACTTTTGCCTTACTTATTTGCCTATTGCATATTGCCAATTGCCTATTTTAAAAATGATGAATAAGGGATACAATATATTTTTAGTAGAAGATGATTTAAGCTTTGGGGCGGTATTAAAGTCCTATCTGGAAATCAATGAGTACAATGTTACCTGGGTCGATGATGGGAAACATGCTTTGGACAGGTTCAGGGCAGGTAATTTTCAGATTTGTATTTTGGATGTAATGTTACCTAATGTTGATGGTTTTACGATTGGCAAAGAAATCCGTAGCGTCGACAAAGATATTCCAATGGTATTTTTAACTGCAAAAGCTTTAAAAGAAGACATACTTAAAGGCTACAATGTTGGTGCCGATGATTATATCACCAAACCTTTTGATACCGAGGTTTTACTTTGTAAAATTAATGCGATAATTAAACGTCAATCAACAAATCCGGTTGCTGAAGAATTTATTTTTGATATTGGCATTTACCAATTCGATTCAAAATTAAGGCAGATTAAAAACGGAGATAACAATCAAAAACTTTCACCAAAAGAGTCCGATTTGCTAAAACTGCTTTGTCAGAATAAAAACGAATTGTTGCCCCGCGAAACTGCCCTTCGGAAAATATGGGGCGAAGATGGTTATTTTACTGCCCGAAGTATGGATGTTTTTGTTACCAAACTCCGCAAATATTTGAGCGATGATCTCAACATCGAAATCAAAAATATTCATGGAAGCGGGTTTATCTTGGAAGTAAAATCCTAAAATTTAACTCTTCCAGAAAAATCGAAATTTGATTTTAATATCTTTATAAGCAAATTTCGAATATGACAATTTCAAATAAAACAGCCCTTGTAACAGGAGCAACAAAGGGAATAGGAAAAGCAATCGCAATAGGATTATCAACTTTGGGATACCAACTGGTTTTGGTGGGACGGGATAAAACCGACTTGGAAGAGGTATCAAAAATCATCAATGAAAAATCAGAAATTACTCCACTCGTTTTTAAATTGGATATTACAGACACTGAAACTGTAAAAACAATGGTGGAAAAAGTAAATTCTGAATTAGGAAAAATTGATGTTTTGGTTAACAACGCTGGCGTTTATTTTGATGGAACAACCAACACCTCAGAATCTGATTTCAGGCAAATGCTGGATATTAATTTAACTGCCCAGTTTGTAATTTTACAGGAGGTAGTTCCAATAATGAAAAAGCAAAAATCGGGTTACATTTTTAATGTGGCTTCGCGTGCCGGCAAAATCGGATTTGCAGGAAGTGGTTCTTATTGTGCCTCAAAATTTGGATTGGTTGGAATCAATGAATCGTTGTATAAAGAATTGGCACCTTTGGGTATTGGAGTTACAGCGCTTTGTCCGGGTTGGGTAAATACAAAAATGGCGTACGAAGCCGGAACAACTTTAAGTGAAAAGCAGATGATTCAGCCGGAAGATTTGTTCAAAACTATTAAGTGGTTGTTGAGTCTTTCTCCGGGTGTTTGTGTGAAGGAAGTGGTTTTGGAAACACCAGGAAGTATAGCTTGAAATTCCAATTGGAATACGGATAAATCTGATTAAGCAGATAAAATACCCCCCGTTTCCGTCAGGTCTTCTTCGAAGCCACTTTCTCCAACTGACCCCCTGAATAAAGGGGGACAGTGGAGGCCGCTGAACCCGTGCAACGGGACAAGGCCGAAACGGGGGGTATTATATTAATTTATTATCTTCATTTATAAAATATTAAAAATTACCATATTATTAAAATGAATTCAGATCAGGATAAATTAAAAGTCGGCCTGGCGCAAATGGCACCCGTTTGGCTCGACAGAGAAAACACCCTTAATAAGGTTTGTACATTTTTAGAAAAAGCAGCCGATCAGGATTGTGAGCTGGTTGTGTTTGGTGAAGCTCTTGTTCCCGGATACCCGTTTTGGGTAGAACGAACTGAAGGCGCAAAATTTAACTCACAATTACAAAAAGAGATATACGCACATTATCTTGAGCAAGGAGTACAAATTGAATCGGGACATTTGGATAAAGTTTGTGTTCTTGCCAAAGAAAAAAAAATGACTTTGGTTTTGGGAACGGTGGAACGGGCAGCCGATCGGGGCGGGCATAGTATGTACTGTACTTTGGTGTATATTAACCACGAGGGAGTGATTACCCATCGTCACCGTAAATTAATGCCCACTTACGACGAACGGTTGGTTTGGAGTATTGGTGACGGGCATGGTTTACAAGTGCAAAAATTAAAAAACTTTACTTGTGGAGCCCTCAATTGCTGGGAAAACTGGATGCCACTTTCGAGGGCAGCATTGTACGGCCAGGGAGAAGATATACACGTCGCCATCTGGCCCGGCAGTATTCGAAATACTGAAGATATTACGCGATTTATAGCCAAAGAATCACGTTCTTTTTGTATATCCGTTTCATCTTTAATGCGAAAATCAGATATCCCGGGATATATTCCACATGCTGATTTAATTCGGGAAAACAGCGAAGAGATTATGGCAGACGGTGGCTCCTGTATTGCAGGTCCCGATGCCAATTGGATCATTGAACCCCAGGTGAATAAAGAGGGAATTTTTGTTGCTGAAATTGATTATGCAAGGGTGCGCGAAGAAAGACATAATTTTGATCCTGCAGGGCATTATTCAAGACCGGACGTAACACAGTTGATAATAAATCGGGATAGAAATTCTATTATTAAATTAAAAAATTGTTGAAAATATTTTATTTGATTTCAATCTTTAGTTCATTTTTTATAAATTAACGATGCTTTATATTTATAATCTTTAAACCTATTTATTATGAAATCAAACCAAAAATTAAAACAGTTGACACTAGCACCATTATTGTTGCTAATTTTTCTAATTGTAGGTGGTTCATCGTTTTTACCCGTAGATATTGAAATTGATGTTGCCCCCAATGTACTTAATATTCAAAGTGAGGGGACTGTTGTTACTGTGCATACCAGCATCGAGTATAGTGCAGTGGATGGTGCAAGTGTAAAATTAAATGGTGTTCCCATTAGTTGGTGGAAATCGGATAGTCGTGGTCTGTTTGTTGCCAAATTTAACATGGAAGAAGTGGAATCGCTGGTCTCATCCGAAATTATTGCCCTTGGAAATATTGTTTTGACACTTGAGGGTTCATCAAACCAAGGTGAATTTATTGGTTCACAAACGATTAAAGTGATTTGCGTTGAAGCAAAAGGCAGATAATTACATATCTAAAAATTAAACAATAAAGGGAAAAATTAAAAAGTTTTTCCCTTTATGTTTTTTAAATTTGAAAACTTATACAGTAAGTCCATCACAATGAAAAAAGGAAGTTCGCGTCGTAATTTTTTAAAATCTTTATCTGCTGTTCCTCTTCTGTCCATGGGATTATCTCCTCTGAAACTAAATGCAAATTCTATTTCAAAAAAATTTGGACACAAGTTTAAATTAAGCCTGAATGTTTATTCCTTCAACCAGCTTTTAAGAGATGGGAAAATTGATTTGTTCGATGTTCTGGATTTTTGTGCTCAATACAATTTGGATGCAATCGATCCAACCGGTTATTATTTCCCGGGTTATCCGGAAGTTCCATCAGATGATTTTATAAGGAAGTTTAAACGAAAAGCATTTTTACTTGGGCTGGACACAAGTGGTACCGGAATTCGTAATGATTTTGCCAATCCTAATGAAGGAAGCCGGAATGCAGATATTAAAATGATAAAACAATGGATTGAGGCTGCTGCAAAGCTGGGTATTCCCAATATCCGCATTTTTGCAGGTACCCATTCTCATAAGGGATTTACAAGAGATCAGGTTTTTGAATGGATGGCAAAAGATATTAAAACCTGTTGCGACTATGGGAAGCAGTTTGGCGTAATGATTGCCATACAAAACCACAACGACTTTTTAAAAACGGCAACTGACATCGACAGGATTTTTTCCTTGGTAGATTCTGATTGGCTGGGACTTAACCTCGATATTGGAAGCTACCGAATTAATGACCCTTATGAAGAAATTGAAAAGAATATAAACTATGCCATTACCTGGCAAATCAAAGAAAATGTTTGGATTGAAGGTAAAGAAACCCCTACCGATTTTGTTAAACTTTTTACCATAGTAAAAGAATCGGGTTACCGCGGTTATTTACCTATTGAAACTTTGGGTCCAGGTGATCCTTTTAAGAAAGTACCCATTCTGCTAAACAATGTAAAATCTGCACTTCAAAAAATCTGATTATGCCAGAATTAAAAAATAATCCAACTCTAGCCGATTTTCAGAAATATGTTTCGGAATTGGAAACAGAAAGAGGTTTTTCTGATCAAACCATCATCGATAAATGCCTTTTGCTTGGTGAAGAAGTTGGTGAGTTATTTAAAGCGGTTCGAAAAACGGAAGGACTTTCGGTGGATTCAAACTCTACTTTTACTGAAGTTAGTGATGAACTAACAGATATTTTAATTTACCTCTGTGCCATTGCTAACCGTAAGGGAATTGATCTGGAATCGGCATTTCGGACAAAAGAAGAGAAGAACAAAAAAAGGATTTGGAAATCGGTATAAAATGAATGTCAAAAAAATAACTAATCTGGACATTTATGCCGTAATTATTCATATTAATAAAAATGAATGTCATCTTTATTTTATTCAACTCAAAAAAATGACATCCTTTCAACTGAATTAAAACAAAATATCTACTCGTACTCCTGAATAATCGTTCCGGTTAATCTTAGCAATTCAGTTTGCGAAATAATAAAATTATAAATGGCTTCCAATTCACGCTGAGCAATTGAAATGTAAGATATTTGAACGTCACGATAGTTGAAAGAGTTAATTGCACCGGCATCAAATCTTTCTTTTGATAACTGAAGGTTAAGCTGTGATGCTTCAAGGTTCTCTTTAGCCAAATCAAGTAATTCCTTTCGAACCAGATAAAACTCATATAAATTAGCCAGCCTGTTGTTCAATTCATGGGTAACTTCTTCTATTTCCACAGTTCCAATTGACTCATCGATTTGTGCAATATCTACTGCCCGTTTACGATTACCCCCGCTAAAAAGATTGTAACTTAAGGTAAAGTTCCCATAGAAATTCGCCGAATTATTCCAACTCTCTCCTCTCTCTTCATAATTCCAACGGTTAGCGTTTCCGGTAACTCCTCCCCGAAAATCAAGTGTTGGATAAAAACTGCTTTTTGCTGCGGCCACAGCATTTTCCAATAAACGTTGATTTACATACTGGTTTTGTAAAGTTTTATTGTTTTCAATCATTTGTGCCTGCAAGTCTGCCAATTGATATTCAACATGTACTGCTTTAAAACTATCTACTAAAACATAATTCGAAGGATTATTTTCGGCCAGTAAAAAACCCAGATCTCTTATGGAGTTTTTGTAGGTCACCTCCTGCATTAAATACCCCGACCTATCAGTTAAATATGCATTTTGTGCCTGCAATACATCATAGGTTACAAAAGTACCATATAGTTTTCTGTCTTCAGCAAGATTAAACCTATCTTGTGAAAGCGTCATTATATCCTCCCAGTTTTTAAGTTTTGCTTTTTGTAAAAGCACATTATAATAGGCAAGAATAACCGATTGTATCGTTCCTTCAACCATTACTGCCGTATTATTCTTAGATAATTCTTCAAGTTCTTCAAACCTTTGCTTATTAATCTTTACAATGAAACCATCAAACAATGTCCAGTTCAAACTCGCACCCAGGGAAAACCGGTTATTGCCAAAATTTTCAGCATCATTAATATTATACGAATTATCGTTGCCTGCAGAAAGATTAATATAAGGATACCTGCCCGCTGTTCCCCAGTTGTTCTGAATTTCAGCAATTTGCTGATTTTGTCTAACAATGGTTATTCCGTAATTATTCTCAAGTGCTTTGCTGATTGCATCGGTTAAGGTTAATGGCTCCTGTGTTTTACCAACAAATGCCAAAATGGTTAGCAAAAGAGTTAATGATAAATTTTTTACAGTTTTTATTGTGTATTGCTTCATTTTAAATTGTTTTCTTGTTCAAAAACTTAATCAGCACTTTTTTCTTTTGGTTCAGGCTTTTTGTTACCGTTGTCAATTTTCCGTTGCGCATGCAACCATGCAATTTCAACATGTTCGCGTTCAATTTTTCTTCCATGCCATTGTTCCCTTAGAAATCTTCTTATATCATTCAAAACCAAAATTAAAGCAGGGAAGAACAACAATATAAACATAGTCCCAAATGCAACACCATAAACCAAAGAAATAGCCATAGGAATTAGAAACTGTGCCTGGAAGCTCTTTTCGAGAACAATTGGAAAAAGGCCAAAAGATGTTGTAAGTGTGGTTAAAATAATTGGCCTTAGCCTTGTTTTTCCTGCATGAACAATTGCATCTTTCACTTTCTTCCCTTCAACTATAAGTGAATTGTATTTTGCTAAAAATACAACAGCATCGTTAATGATTACCCCGGTTAAGGCGATAATACCCCATAAACTTAAAATCGACAAAGGTTTGCCGTGAATACCGTGTCCCCAAACCGATCCCAGTATAGAAATCGGAATCATAATTAAAATTATTACGGGTTGTTCGAACGATTTAAAGTTGATCATCAAAATAAAAATTATTGCCAAAAATGCCAGCGGGAATAATACCATCAGATCGGCCATATTCCTTTGGCTGTTTCTTTGCTGACCCTGGAACAATATATTTACACCCGGAAACTGTACTTCAAGATCAGGAATTACTTCTGCCCTGATTTGCTCAAGAATATCGGTAACTGAATCATCAGGATCAACAAGGTCGGCATCAACACGTATGTCCCTTTTTCCGTTAAAGCGATTAATGTTTACGGGTCCACGTTTCATTTCATAATCAACCAATTCAGTTAACGGGAATTCGCCTTGTGGTGTAATGATTTTCATTTGTTCCATTTGGCCTATTCTCTCACGGTTTTCAGCAGGGTAACGCACCCAAACCCGCAGTTCATCACGTCCTTCCTGCATACGTTGGGCCTGACCACCATAAAAAGCCTGTCGAACCTGATTAGCAATGTATGCCTCATTTAATCCAAGCATATATGCTTTGGGTTTCAGGTTAAGCAAGATTTCCTGTTTCCCCATTGCATTGCTGTTTACCACATCTTTTAACTGTGGCATTTGATGTAAACGCTCCGAAAGATAGTCGCGAGCTAACTCAAGTTCTTCAATATTTTGCGATAATAAACCGATTGAAACAGGTACTCCAAATCTGCCACGCGAGCCGATAGAGAATTTTTCAGCTTCCGGAATCGAACCTAATTTTTTCTGAATCATTTGAATTATTTCAAACGAACTGATTCCTGTTTCTTCAGAATCCCGTGGTGAAACATCAACACTTCCGGCATGCGCTCCACTTTCCTGACGGTTAAATGCAGATCCCAACTGAATAATACTACTTTCAATGATTGGAACAGTATCGTTATACTTATCCATCAATTCCTCATTAACTACCCAAACCACGCTATCAAATTTTTCAAGATATTCCATGGTTTGTCTTTCACCAGAACCCGGTGTAAAAGCAATATTGATATTAAAAGAATCAAACTCCATTCTGGGAAAGAATGTTGTCCTGATTAAATTACCACCTATTAATCCACCTGTAATCATTATCATTGCTACGGGTATTCCCATTACGATATAACGCCATTCAAGCACAAGTTTTATCACACGGTCGTATGCATAATCCCGTAACCAGTTAAAAAATCCTTCAGTATATTTTTTTAGTCCTTTTGCCTTTTTATGGAAGATTTTTTTACTTAACACCCTTTCGTTTCCAAGATGGGCTGGAAGTACAAAGAAAGCTTCGAACAAGGAGAAAAAGAGGCTGAGAATCACAATCAATCCCATCTCGAACATCATCTCCATTTGCCCGGTAATAAAAATCAGAGGAGAAAATGCGACAATGGTTGTTAATACTGAAGTAATTACTGCGGGTACAACTTCAATCGTTCCATCAACAGCAGCCCGCATCGGACTTTTACCCATTTCAAAATGCTGAAATATATTTTCTCCAATTACAATTCCGTCATCCACAAGGATTCCAATTACAAGAATCATCCCGAATAAGGAGATCATATTTATGGTTACCCCCATCAGATTTGCTACGATAAACATCGCTAAAAATGAAGCAGGTATACCCCACGCTACCCATAACGAAAGCCGGGTGCTTAACATTAATCCCAGAGCTAAAACTACAAGAAACAATCCCTGTCCACCGTTAACATAAAGGAGACTCAAACGTAATTTCAAGATATCGAGATAAGACCTTCTGATGTCCAGTTCAACGCCTGTATTTTTAGCGTTGAATTCTTCCATATAAGCTTTTATATACTTATCAATTTCATCCAAATCCTCACTGATAAGTTTCATCACGGTCATACTAATAATCGGATTACCATTCATCATGGCTTTATTTGGTACGTCAGAGAATTTCTTTTTTACTTCAGCTATATCTCTTATCCTGATGACGCTTCCATCGGGTTCTGCACGCAATATAATATTGCCTATTTTATTTGGATCGGCACTTCTTGACCGTAAACGAATTAACAATTCCTCATCCATCGATCGTATTTGACCTCCTGAAACATCACGGTTATTTTGCGATATAGCATTTTGTAAATCATTAAATGTAAAACCATAACGCAGCAAATCATCTTCACGGGCTTCTACAGATATTTCCAGTTGTGGATAACCACTAATCATTACCTGACTAATAAAGCCTGAGGACAGAAAATCCTCTTCCACCTTTTGGGCATAGCTTTTTAGGGTTAATAAGTCAACATCGCCGGTAATTATTAATCTCATTGCCGGAGAAGTAGTCCTGTTTTTTGAAACAATAGGTCTTTCTGCTGCTGAGGGGAAAGATGAAATTCCGTCAACGGCATTTTTTACTTCAATCAGCGCTTCATCAATGTCATATCCCGGGTCGATTTCG
>CAJXZG010000027.1 GCA_913063265.1 uncultured Prolixibacteraceae bacterium
TAAAAAATTAAAATCAACTGCTAAATCGATGAACAAAAAAAATCGGCGGGAATTTATGAAACACCTGTCAAAAGGTGCTATTACATTATTAATGCCTGCTGCCCTGTCAAATGGAATAACAGCATGTAGTAAAAAAATTGAAATGCTTAATTCAACTTCGATGAATACTAACGAACTCATAACAATGTTGGCGGAATTTACTCAGGTGTATAAGGATTATAAAAACAGTGATATTTATACCCGGGAAGCAGCCTGTATGAATGTCCAGTGGCGGGGAATCGTACAGGATATTCAACCAGGTGATCTTTTTGCCGGACGTTCAACTCAGCCACCAGTTGGATGTCGTCCTCAGTCTGATGAAGGATTTTTGGGTTACTATTTGCATAATGGGGCTGTAAACCGTTTGTATACAAACAAGGATATTAGTGCTGAAAGTAAAAAAACACTGGATGAAATTGTAGATTTCTGGAAGTCTGAAAATACAGTAACAAAAACAAAAAAAGCATTTTCGCCAGCAATGAAGGCAGCTTTACCTTCCGACAATTATTCGGGAGAATCAGGTATTGCGTTTACCCTATGGAGAATGAGTGGTGTACAATTTGATTATGGTAAACTCATCAGAAAGGGAATTCCGGGACTTCGGCAAGAAATTAAATCCTACCTGGCAAAAACAAAGAAAAACAGTCAGAAATACCACTTTTATAATGCAGCACTTGCTTCGCTTGATACCTTCTCTGAAATATCTGTTTTTTATGCTAAACAAGCAGCAGAACTTACTAATCTTTATGGTGGAGCGGATAAAAAAGAACTTGAGGAAATGGCCCGCATATTACATAAAATTGCATCAAAAAAGCCGGAAACCTTTCGTGAAGGATTACAATTAATGTACTTGTATAACGCTATTGACGGAGCCCGCAACTATGGTCGAATGGATGATTACCTGGGAGATTTGTATGCTGCTGATATCGATAAGGTAGTTATTGACGAGGAAGAAGCAATCAGATTATTAAGCGGGATCTGGAACTTAATGGCAGCAAGGAATTACCGTTATGATACACGTTTAATTATTGGTGGCAAGGGCAGATTAAATGAAGCAAATGCGGATAAACTTGCTTTGCTTATTATGGAGACTACTAAACGTGTTCATGATATTGTCCCCCAGGTGGCTTTGCGTTTTTACAGCAACCAGAATCCGGAATTATACAAAATGGCACTCGATGTTTTGGCTACCGGGAATCCATTTCCGATGTTATATAACGATGAGGTAAATATTCCATCTGTTCAGGAAGCATTTGATGTGCCGTATAAAGAGGCGATTCATGCTATTCAGTATGGATGTGGTGAATATGTTTTGAATCACAGAAGTGTTGGTACACCAAGCGGCCTTATTAATTTACTTCAGGCTTTAATTGTAACGATTAACAAAGGTGTTGATCCAAAAACCAGAAAACATATGGGAATGCCCATTGAAAATTATAAGAAATACAACAATTTTAAAACCTTTGAGGATTTATGGAATGCATATCAGGAACAGGTGGAATACCATGTTGTTCAATTGGCCAAACATGAAGAACTGGAATACATTTACGCAGGAAAAGACAATGCTTATATGTATTCGAGTATACTAATGGACGATTGCCTGCAAGAAGGCAGAGGTATGTATGAAGGAGGTATTCGTTATTTAGGCGGAACACTTGAATCGTATGGTAATTCAAATACTGCTGATAGTTTTACTGCAATTAAAAAACTGGTTTACAAAGAGAGTAAACTGACTCTGAATCAAATTAGAGAAATGATTAATTCCAATTTTGAAGGATTTGAAAAAGAGCGAAAAATGCTTCTGGATTGCCCAAAATATGGAAACGATATTGATGAAGCAGATGAGATGCTTGTTAAAGTGCACAATCATCTCTGTAATTTTACAAGAGAACAACGTGAAAATACCTCATTACATTCATACCTGGTTGTTATTATTAATAACGATGCAAACACAGTTATGGGGATGCAAACTCCTGCATCTCCTGACGGAAGACTTGCATATACATATATGAATCCGGGGAATAATCCGGTTGGAGGAGCCGATAAAAACGGGGTAACTGCTTTTTTAAACTCACTCACCAAACCGGCAACAAATATTCATGCAGGTGCAGTTCAGAACATGAAATTCTCCAAAGAGATTTTTAATGAGAACCGGCCTGCTCTTGAGGCACTTTTAAAAACCTATTTTATGAATGGTGGTGCACAGGCAATGCTTACTGTTGTTAGTCGTGGCGATTTGGAGGAAGCAATAAAACATCCGGAAAAATTTCAGAATCTGATTGTCAGGGTCGGTGGTTTTAGCGAAAGATTTGTTAATCTTCCTCCTGAAACCCAGAGAGAGATATTATCCAGAACTTTATATTAATTACTGTTAAAAAAGTTCATTAAAAAAACCGCCTAATTTTCAAACGAAATTAAGCGGTTTTTAATTTTATCTAATCCCAGTAAGGGCATTGTTTTTTTTACAGTGTTGGTTCCCAACCCGTTTCATAATCACGCCCCCAAAGTTTCATGGCATCCCGATCATACATGATTCCTTTTTTGTCATCAATATCAAAACCTCTTCCAATACGATAAGCTACGTTTGAATAGTGAACCATTGCCTGACTTATTGTTGCATCATCAATTGGAGCATTTAATTTTGCTTTTCCACGAATTGTTTCAAAGAAATTGTAAACATGTGCCGTTGTCATATCACCACCGCCACCAAGTGCAGTGCCAGCCTCATTTGCACCTCCTTTTACTTCTTTTACAACTTTTCCTCCGCGATCGTACAAAATGTACTTTTCACGATCGACAAAAACAGTTCCTTCACTTCCGTGAATAATTGTTCCCCGGCCACCATGTCCGTACGTGTCCTGACCTGAACGGCTTCTTCCGTCCCAGTTAATTTCCTTGTCACCTTCAAACTTAAATGTTGCATACATCGAATCGTACATTTCCCATCCATCGTCAAAGAAATGGCGTTTACCGGCTTCCACATTAACATGTTGCGGTAAATTTACCTGTAAAGCCCAACGTGCAACATCAAGTTCATGTGTAGCATTATTGCCTGTTTCTCCGGTACCGTATGCCCAACCATACCAGTGCCAGTTGTAATCCCAGGTTTCGATCGTGTAATCACGGCGCGGGGCAGGCCCCTGAAACAGATCCCAATCCAGACCCTCAGGTACAGGTGCACTTTTTTGTACAGGGACTTCACCCCTTTTGTTTACATAAAAAGCCACAGCTCTGTATGGAACTCCAATTGTTCCGTTATGGATTTCTTTAATTATTTCCTGAGTATGCCCCGATGAACGTTGCTGGTTTCCCATTTGAACCACTTTGTTGTATTTTTTTGCAACTGCAACAACCAATTCGTTTTCCATCATATTATGACTGCATGGCTTTTCAAGATAAACATGTTTACCACCTTTCATAGCCATTACGGCACCCGGAGTATGCCAATGATCGGGAGTAGCGTTGAATATTATATCCACATTTTTATCATCGATTACCTTTCGTATATCATTTTCAAGTTTTGCCTGGTAATCAATATGCTTTGAAAAATTTTTTGCCGCCCTTTCGCGCTGACTTTTCATTACATCGCAGAGGTACAGCAATTCAACATTACTTTCCTTCATTGCAATGGGTTTATAATATGCACCAAGTCTACGTCCTAATCCTACAACAGCAACCCCCATTCTTTCATTAGCACCTATAATTCTACCATAACTTTTTGCCGACATACCCAATGCCGAACCACCAACCGCAACTCCCGCAGCTCCGGCTGTAACTTTTTTTAGAAAATCTCTTCTGTTTGCGCTCATATTTATATTTTTAGTTTATTCGTTTTTGGTTTAAATTGATTCTGAATTATTACAGATCCCTATTCATCTTAATCAGAAACTCGAACTATAAAGTTGCAATTACTCCTTTAACAAAACCCAAAGATTCCATCATACCCGGTAATGGATCTTTTCCATCCGCTTCGTATTCAAGGGCAAGAGTTCCTTTATACCCTAAATCTTTTACAGCTTTTAAAAACGAAGGAAAGTCAATCACCCCACGTCCAATAATACAGGTTTTACCGTCGGCTTCTGCTGCCGTAACATCTTTAATATGGATATCAAAAACACGGTCGAAAAAGTCTTTTACATCCTGTTCGGGATCGCGGTTGATTCTTTTAGTGTGGCCAATATCTACACACAAGCCCATTCTTTTATCCAGGTTTTTTATGAGATTATATGCACTTTCCGCACTTGGATATAATTTATCACCCGGACCATGATTATGAATTGCAAGTTTAATATCGTACTCTTTTACTTTTCCCTCCACATACTCTAACAATTCATGATTAGGTACACCAACTATCATTTCCATTCCTGCATTTTCCGCATATTCAAACGCCTGGTCAACCTGCTCCTTATCCTTCATATAAATTACACCACCGCCATAAAGCTCAACTCCTTTTTTCTCGCAAAGCTTAACCGTATTTTTAATGGTTTGAATACCTGAATCGAGAGGCAGATGCATGCTTTTAAAAGTAATTCTGTTCACTCCGCAACGTAGAGTCATATCCAAAGCTTGCTGAGTTGTAAATTCTCTTAAAGTATAAGATGCAACACCTAATTGAAATTCAAAATCAGAATCTGATGAAGCTGATTTTGATTTACCTGCATTTACCATTCCCGGTATTGATACCGCAGCAATTCCCATGCCTGTTGATTTTAAAAAATTTCTTCTGTTTGTCATGATATTATAATTCTCTGATTTTTAAACTTCTAAAACTTACATTATCCTGATGGTCCTGCAATAATATTGGTCCTTTCGGTGCCATTCCAAAACCTTCATATTTTGAATATTTACTTCTTGCAACCAGTGCTTTATAAATATTATCACCACGTTTGTACTCCACTACTTTTCTTCCGTTTAGCCAATGTTGAACTGTATTGTCGGGGAAAACCACTATTCTTCCGCGATTCCATTCACCAGGCTTTTGTACATATCTGTTTTCCTTTTTTGCAGGAATCAAATCATACAAGGAAGCCAGAGTACGGTTTCCTACCACACCATTTTTTGCATCCGGATGTTTGGAATCATCCAGAATCTGGTATTCCAATCCCAGCCCGGGGCCATTATTGCCAATACCATATTTAATCCCGCTATTGGCTCCCTCCGCCATATTGAATTCAAATTTAAACTCAAACGGCCCAAACTCTTTTTTAGTAATTATATTTCCTCCTCTTTCAGGTGAAACATCTTTACTAAGAACAGCAAGTTCTCCGTTTTTAACTTCCCAACCCTGTTTCGGAAATACGCCTGTTTTTTCGCTTTTCCATTCATCTGCAGAATTGCCGTCAAATAATAATTTAAAACCTTGCTTTTTTTCTGTTTCACTTAAATAATTCGGAATAAGATTTACCACATAAATTCCTTCTGATGGTGATGGTTTAAGATTTTCAGTTTTAATCCGAACATTTCTCCATTTAATCTGCTGGCCCTCTTTTTCTTTATTATTAATTGAATGTACCTGAAGGGCAATAAAACCTTCTGAAGTCATATCGTCGATTACATGAGAACATGCAATTCCATTTAGCCAGGTTTTAATTGAATTCCCAATACATTCAATCCTGTATGTATTCCACTCACCCTGTTTTAACGCTGACTGTGCTTCAGGATTTAATTCAAGCGGATAAAGCCAACCACGACGCGCTTCGTCATAAATACCCCCACTCCATGCCCGGTCTGATGGATCAACCTCACACTGATAACCATGAACTCTTCCATCTCTGTAATCTGCTTTGCTTAAACTACGAAACTGAATTCCGGAATTCATATTTTCTTCAACCAATAAATCTACTTCGAAGATAAAATCAGAATAATTTTTTTCGGTACACAAAAATGAGTTGGGTGTGCCAAAAACAGTGGTTCCTACAATAATACCATCAACAACTTCATATTTTGCTTCTCCGTTTAGTTGTTTCCAGCCGTTTAAATCTTTTCCGTTAAAAAGACTCTTCCATCCATCTTCTGCGTTTACTATTCCACTTAAAATCAATAAAAAAAAGATTAAAAACGACAGATTTTTTTTCATTTATTCAGAATTTTGGTTTATAAAATTGTTTACGTTAGTTTTCGTGTGCGAACACGAAACACAAAAATAACTATTTTTTGAAGCTAATCTTTATTACTCCAACATTTAAATTCAATTTGAATTATATTAATTGGAACAATTACAAAGTATAAATTACTTCAAAATATACAATATTACAAAACCATACAAATTCTGTTAAATGCCAAAGAGGGGGAAAAAGAAAATAATTGTAATTGCTGATGTGTTTACAATCTAGATTAATAAGGTTTTACAGATCCCAATCCATCGATATACTGTTTAACTTTTGGATCACCTTTGTATTTTAATTTACCAACTCCTTCAATTTTTGCATCAAGGCTACGTGTGGCATAAACACTTCCTGTTCCAAAACCTGCAATAACAAAAACAACATCCTTTGTTTTAAAATCGGAAGCACTAACATGTCCCGCTCCGGTTATTGAAACTTCCAGTTTTTGAGCAACACCATTCAAATCGAATAAAAAACCACCCTCTCCACTTACTTTTACCTCATCAGCTTTCATATCCAAATCAATATTGGCACCGCCTTCAATACTAACTGAAAAATCGTTTAAATCGAGATAACCACTGGTTTTAAGATTAACCCCACCTTCTATCTCCAGTTTTTTTAGCGTTTCGAAAGTGATAAACAGCTCTACCCTGCGGTATTCAAAAAAAGACATGTCGAGTTCGATGCTTACTCTGTCATTGTAATTTTCTATTTCAATATTGTCGAATACATCGCTATTTGTGGCTTTCACTTTTATATTACAATTATCGCCCTGGATTAAATTAACTTTAAAACCACCTTCAAGATAAATTTTGTTAAAATCACCAACATAATAATCCTTGGTTACCCAACCATCTTCGCGTGCAAAAGTTACAACTGAGACTACAGAAATAAGAAAAATTGAAAGAACAAGTTTAAGTTTCATGACACTATATTTTATTTTTTTCAAAATTAAAAGTAGTCGATCTGATGCAAGAATTCATGCGGTTTTCGATAAACCAACTTTTTTAAGGGATAAACGAACGATTTCGGGAATTGTTGATATAGCAAGGTACGAAATAATAACTGCACAATTGAGATTGTATTAGATTCATTTTTGCTGCAAACTCTCCCTTATTCCCTCTCTTCGCGAAGAGAGGCCTGCCTGTCCGGTAGTCAGGGACGATTGTGTCTCAGACTCAATCAGGGTGAGTAATAAATTAGAGACTTTTTTACTCTTAAAATTTATCCTTTAATATGGATTACAGATATTGCAGTATCACGAGCATAAACAATTACCCCATCAACTTTCGGAGAAATCCAACCAAATACAAAATAATGCCAACCGCAATTACTGAAAATACAATATCAATTGAGACCAAGAAAATATCTTATTAAAAATGCAATTGCTAAAACTGTTAGAAAGATTAAGAAATAAACAAGCCTGGAATTTTGAGTTCTTTTAAACTGAAAGGCTGAAATACTCCAGGCAGCACCAAAAAGAAAAATCAAAACCGATTCAACACTTTGTAAATTAAAAACCTGAATTCCACCATAAATCAAAGGGATTACTCCAATTACAATTAAAGTACGAATTATGCTTTTGATATATTTTGCTTTTGTTTTTTCATTTTCCACTGTAGGAAAAATTGAAAATTTCTCTTGTTCAACTTGAAATTCTTTGGCAAATAAATCCTGTTCAGAATAAATAATTCCTCTTCTAATGGCTTCGTTAATAGCGAACTCTGCAGCTTCTTTCCTGTATAATTTTCTTTTTTTCAGAACATTCTTTAATTCCACATCGGAATGAGATGCTATTATTTCTTTATAATCTTTTTCCTGACTTTTCTGTTTTGAATTTTCAACCATATTGAAGTACTTTTGCAATCCTAAGTAATTAATAAATTCAAATACCCATGTTAAATTTTGAATATCAAAATAAGGTAAAAGCAATTTTTGGCAAAGATACTATTTCGAAAGTAGCAGATGAAATTCCAAATGACGCAAAAGTTTTAATGCTTTACGGAGGAGGAAGTATAAAAAACAATGGCGTTTATGAGCAGGTAAAAACTGCATTAAAAGATTTTGAGTTAATTGAATTTGGAGGAATAGAAGCAAATCCACATTACGAAACCTGCATGAAAGCAGTAGAAGTAATCAAAGAAAACAATATAGATTTCTTGTTATCAGTAGGTGGCGGATCGGTACTTGATGCGACAAAATTTATCGCTGCAGCAGCATTGTATAATGATGGAGATCCCTGGATTTTTCTTGAAAAAAGGGGTATTATTAATGTTGAGAAAGCTATGCCAATAGGAGCAGTTATGACATTGCCCGCAACCGGTTCTGAAATGAACGGGAACTCAGTTATTACAAGAGTTTCAATTCAGGAAAAAAGAGCATTTGGCTCGGATTTTTTAAGACCGCAATTTGCAATTCTTGATCCTGAATGTGTTTATACGCTTCCTAAAAGACAAATAGAAAATGGTATTGTTGATGCCTTTGTCCATGTAATGGAACAATACCTCACTTATCCGGTTAATTCACCTTTGCAGGACAGGTTTGCGGAAGGTGTTTTGCGAACCCTGATTGAAGAAGGACCAAAAGTTTTGAAAAACAAAACCGATTATGAAGCAGCAGCCAATTTTATGTGGAGTGCAACAGTGGCGTTAAATGGTTGGATCTCTCCCGGAGTTCCTCAGGATTGGTCGACTCACCTAATTGGCCATGAACTTACGGCATTCCACGGAATAGACCATGCCAGAACACTTGCTATAGTGCTTCCCGGAACAATGAGTATTAAACGAGATAATAAAAAGGAAAAGATAATTCAGTATGGTGAACGAATTTGGGGAATTACAGCAGGTACAGAAAATGAAAAGATAAATCAAACCATAGAAAAAACGATAGAATTCTTTGAATCTGTTGGATTAAAAACCAGGCTTCCCGATTATAATGTTGGAGAAGATACAATTGAAAAAATCGTTGACCGATTTGAAAAGCGGAATTTTAAACTGGGAGAAAAAGCAGATATTGATACGACTCAGATAAGGCTTATTTTAGAAGACCGTTTGTAATCTTACAATATGGTTAATATAATGGAACACCGGTGGTAAGGATTAAAAAGAAATCGCGGACAATATTCTGTTAGATGTTGTAAATCTTTGCTTTTGGTGTTCTATTTCTTTCTTTGCAAAATATAAGCTGATATCATTTTATCATAGCTTTCAATAAGTTGATTAATAACTTCATTTCGCGGATTAAACTTAAAAGCGTCGATTTTAGATATTGGAAGTATTTTTGGAGATGTGCCAGTTATAAAAGCTGCATCAAATGATTTTAATTCTGTGAAACTTACTTCTTTTTCCAGTACTTTAAAATCCAAATCCCTTGCCAGCTGAATTGTTTTTTGTCGTGTAATTCCAAGCAATACTTTACCTTCCGGAGACGTAATTACTTCTTTTCCTTTCACAAAAAATACATTACTCCTGCTACCTTCAGTTATTTTTCCAAGATGGTCAAGCAAGATTACTTCGTAATATTTTTTTTCTGCCAGAATTTGATCAGCACGGTGACGCACCGAAGTATGCAAAACCTTGGCATTAGGATTATTTCTTTCAGCTTTTAAAATGCCGCAAACAACACCTTCCTCATATAAACTGTCTTTAGGATAAACGTGTTTTATAAAAAATGCCTCAAGATTTTTTTTACAGGAGATTAATATATTGCCTGTAAAAATCTTGTTTTTTTGTATTAAGCTTACTAAAAAATCAGTTATTTCCGGAATTGAGAAATCCAATGCATTACCTGATAATTTTGAAGAGTGAAAGAATCGTTCCAAATGGTCTTCCAAAAATAAAGGTACTCCATCTATTACTCTTAATACTTCGTAAATTCCTCCTTCATTTTTGGTTGAATCAAAATACCTGATGTTTTTTAATTCATCATTTATTAAAAAGTATTTATGTATGGGTAGCAAGGCCATTATTTATAATTTTCGGTAAATTTATTTATTTGTTTTGAATCAGTAATCGAAGAGAATGGAAATTACCAAACCGATAACATTCAATACATATAAACACCATTTGTTTTTTCTTGTTTATCAACTTGAGTTATGGAAAAAAGTTGAATGGAAAGAGGTAAAACAGGCAACCAGGGTAATAGGAAATAACCTTATTGATTTATACACCGGGAACCTTACCGTTTCTGAAATTTGCTCAGAATGTTTAGAGAAATTAAACGATTTACAAATCAAGAACAAATCAACTTTTATTGAATCACTTCAATCCAACGAATACAAAAAAATAAAATTAAGTGACAATTCCGTATGGATTTTAAAGATTGGTAAAAATGAAGAACGATTTATTCATATTCATCCGGCCAAATATTCTCCTAAAAGTAAACGGGTACGTTCTTCAACACTAAAAACCGCTATTGCTGTAATTTACCATTCAAACCTGGATAATAATCTGCAAACCATTGATTTAAAATTTATAAATCAGATTAGAATCCAAAAATTGAATCTTTCGCCTGTTAAATCCTTGCAAAAAAACAGGGGTATATCACAGCTAATAAACCTGTTTTTAAATGCCACCGGCACTACTAACATTGGGCTGAAGTATACCTAATACTGTCGGTTTATAACTTCTACCTATAGGCAATTCTTTACCGGGAACTTCGATTGTATGCGAAGTAAAAGCCTCCACTTTCGACAATGAAACAATAAAAGATTTGTGTATTCTTAAAAATCCATCCGAAGGAAGTTTATCCTCAAGGCTGGTCATACTAAGTTTAGTTACGATTTTCTTTTTTTCTGTATAAATCTGCACATATTCACTTAAACCTTCAATATATAGAATTTCAGACAACTGTAACTTAATAACCCGTTTATTTTCCTTCACATAAATAAATGTTTCTTCGCTGGAATAATTATGATTTTCCACTACAGGATTTGAAATATCGTCGCTGGTAACCTGGTAATATTTATTAACCGATTTTAGGAATCTTTCAAAAGTTATAGGCTTTAAAAGATAATCAACCACATCAAGTTCAAAACCATCAAGTGCATATTCCCGAAAAGCAGTTGTAATAATTACTTTGGGAGGATTTTTCAGAATTTTCAAAAACTCAATTCCTGTAATCTGAGGCATTTGAATATCCAAAAACATTAAATCCACTTGTTTATCCCGCAACTCTTGAAGGGCTTTCATTGCATCACCGCATTCAGCAACAATTTCAAAATTTTCAAGTTTTTCAATGTGATTTCGAATCAGATCCCTGGCTAAAGGCTCATCATCAATAATAAGGCATCTTGTTTTCATAGAGTATTGTTTTCAAGGCACTTACCTGTTATTAAAGACAATCGTAATCTAAATTAACAAGCATTGCCATTTGGCTTATGTTTTCTGTACTGTTTTCCGAATCTTTAAAATACGTATAAAATTAAGCTAATTGTTACATTATAATTAGTTAAAAATTTCTAAACTCAGTTCGGCAAAATTTGCATCGGTATTTTCTACAATTCTGTATTTCGATGGAAAGCTGAACTGAAGCCGCTTTTTTATTGTAATCAAATCTTCATTGTTTATTAGTTTGAAATCGTTTTCGCTCCAAAACGAAAAAGAAAACAGCATATATTTTTTTTCTGCTCTTATAATGACTGTACTTTCGAATGAATTGTTACACTCATATGCAATTTTTATTGCACTATTAATAAACGGAAGTAGTAAAAGCGGAGGGCAAACATGTGCCTGAAGATTTCCATTGACCACAAAATTACTTGTTAATTGCGCACCAAGTGCATGATTATGAAAGCTTAAGAACTCTTCTACAATTTTTACTTCCAGACTCAATGGGATTAATTCATCTTTAACTTCAAAAAGAAAATAATTTAGAAACCCGGACATTCTGATAATCATCTGAGGAAGTTTATCAGGTTCTTTTCGGGTTGTTATTTCCATTTCTTCAATCATCGATAAAATAAGTTTAGGTTGTAACTGGTATTTGTAAATTTCAAGCTCAGTCTCCGTTTTTGTCTGCATCAAATCAGCAGTTTCGGTTTTTGAATAATACCAGGATTGACCAACTTTTATAGCGAGAAATACAAGAATTATAAAATGATTCCCGATTCCGCTTAAAATAATGTTTGTCGGATTCAAATAGCCGGGCTTAAACATTTTACTTTGGTCAAAAACCCGCCAGACTATTTCATTGCTGATAAGCAGTTCAATAACAGAAAACAGAATAAGAAAAAACACAATTCCAAGAAAGGCAAGAATAAATCGGCCTTTAAAAAATGTTTCAGGAAGTAACCAATAAGCTATCAGATAAGTATGTATTACAAAAACCGGCAAAGTAATCAGGTAATACATAAACCAAACAAAATACTGATGCAAATCAAATCCAAGACTTTGAACAATAGTAAAAGTTAAAATCCATCCCAGCCAAAATATTGAATGCAATGTAATATTTCGTGTGTCGATATGTAATTGTGCCAGTTTCAACCTAGTTATTTAATTCTATATGAACTTTGAATTTGTTCTCGCTGTCATAAATTTTCAATTTATATCCTTTATTGGTGTACATTAAGTCCAGTCTTTTTTTAAGATGCTTTAACTGTTTCCCATCGGTAATATTTCGAACCGGATTTTTGGGTTTACTATTCTCAACAGTTAACACAATATTTTCTGAGTCTGCTTTTATATATGCATTTATCCATGGTGTTCCGGCATCTAAACTGCAACCATGTTTAAAACTATTTTCAAAAAGTGTAAATAAAATCATTGGCGGTATTTTCCCCATTTCAGTATTGCCGTCAGTTTCCATTTTAACTTTTAACCTTTTTCCATATCTCAGTTTTTCAAGTTGAACGTAATTATTTACCAACTCTATTTCACCTTCAAGATCAACAAAGTCTTTTTGCATTTCTTCGATGATATAATTTAAAACAATCTTTATTCGTCTGACCACTTCAATTGTTTTTACAGGATTAAGTAATGAAATGGCATACAAATTATTAATCGTATTAAACAAAAAATGGGGATCAGTTTGGGACTGAAGCAGTTTTCTTTGTGCTATTTTCGTTTCGCGCGTGACCATTGTGCGCAATTGCTCTGCATGATAATAATCTTTAACATATTTGGCTATACAAAACAGGGCGACAATAAAGGTCATATCTTTTGTATTAACCAAAATAAAACGAAGATCTAACATGCCTTTACTATCAATATTTTCAGGAGATATGGTTGAGTAGAATATCTGGTCAGAGACAACAAGTTTTAGCGCAGATAAAGCAATCCCAACCAACAAAAACAATAGTAAAAACCAAATTATTTTTTTTGATAAAAGAAGTTCGGGAATCAAAACAAAGATGGTGATGTAAGCATAACTAAAAAAGAATAATCCGTTAACAAAAGTCACCCAAAATGTACGGGTAAAACTTCCCGAATTATCCTGAACAAACAATATAACGGAAAAAGTAATTACAGTTGAAAAGAAAAATAAAAGATGTCTTAACAACCTGAATTTTATTTCGTTATTATAAAGAAGATTATTCATTTTATTTGAATTGCTAAATCCACTTCAAACCGGTCCTGGTTATCTTCAATTTTTAAATCATACATGTTTCTATAAATAATATCCAGCCTTTTTTGAACATTCTTTAATCCTATCCCACCATTTTTTTGTTCTGCTTTTTCTTTGTTTTCACAATTTTTACTGTTTACAGCTTTAAACTTAATCATCTTTTTTTCAACCAAAATCCGGATTTGTATAAATGGTTTTCCCGGATCGTTACTACATCCATGTTTAAAGCAGTTTTCAACAAATGTAAAAAACAGCATAGGTGCAATTTTTATATCTTTTATTGTACCGGAAACATTTAAATCTACTTTTAAACGTTTTCCATATCTCATTTTTTCCAGGTCGATATAATTCCTTATCAACTTAATTTCCTTCTCCAACTCAATTTCTGCGTCATTGCAATCGTATAAAACTGAGCGCAAAAGCTCTGAAATTTTTGCAATTCCTTCCGATGTTTTTGTTGATTCTTCCAATGATAAGGCATAGAGGTTATTCATCGTATTAAATAGAAAATGTGGATGTAACTGCGCTTTTAAAAGATTGAGTTCCGATTGAAGATTGAGTTTTTCCATCTTAAATTTTTCTTCCTGTTGCTCTTTCCACTTTTTAACGATTTTTATGGCAAAAGCAATGGCAACCATAAAATTGGTCTCGAGCATTAAATATAAAAAGGTTACCCCAAAAAGAGAATCGAAATTAACAGGCAGATCATTAATCAAGCGAAGGGCAATTCTTTCATTTAATGTTATAAGAAAAATCAGCAAAACAAGAAAAAGAACGGTGAGTGGCAGATTTTTTCTTTTCAGGTAAAAGGGAAGTAAACCGTAGATAGTGGTATATGTTGCAATCATAACAAATGGCAACATACAAAGTGATTCAAACAAATACCATTTGTAATCGTTCCCGTATTTCCCGTAAATCGAACCAAAAAACAGCACATAAAATATCCAAAAAAGGACATGTAAAAGAAGTCGTTTATTAAAATATCGCGACAGTTTTAGATTCATGTGTTTAAAATTGTTTGTTTTTAAAAGTAACATATGTAATTTGCTCAAAAAATTTAATCATTGGGTATAAAACATAATGATAAAATTTATTTAAGCTCATTTCATATTTTTTGTATTAGACAAGATTCAGGTTAGTGGTATTAAAATTTTAAAAATACGTTTACCTGATCGACAATAGATTTGTGCTTTGATTTTTTAAATAATTACAAATCAATGTTAATGAATTCAACAATAGTTGAATTTATTTATTTGAGCCTTATAAAAACGAAAAGCCTTTCGTCCTCTGACGAAAGGCTCCTTTCATATTCCTATGAAAAAAATTGCGCTGTTTAACACTATCTTTAGAAACTTGCCTGGTATTCTTCATTAATTAACTGAGGAAAGTAGCAGGCAATCAATCCGAGTATTTCGTCTTCTGATTTTTTGTTCTGGCAAATTACTCTTTGTTGGAAATAACTCACACGGTTCAGCTTTGCATCTAATTCTTCTTTTGGTAAAGTTTGAAATCTTTGTTCAATTTTTTTCACCCCAAATACACTTTCATTACAAGTATATTGAATTTCAAATTCATCAGAACGTACCACATAAGTTACACACTCTTTTTCTTTTACAACTCCTATTTGAACAGGGTTTGCGGTATTTTCGTAGGTTAGTTCGTAAGTTTTTACAACTTCATCTTCGAGTACCATTGGCATGTTTGATACCATTACAGTATATTTACCAAAATCTGTTAAAGAGTTTCCTGTTAAAGCTTTTCCGTCTTTGATTTTTGCTGTAGCACTCATGCTTAGAACTGCTGCGCAAATTGCTAAAAGAAATAATTTTGTTTTCATGATATTTAAATTTGTTTAATTGTTTACGATTCAAATGTATGGAACCAAACAATGCCATTTTTTTTAAATCTATATTCAACAGCAGAAAAGCTGCAAATAGATAAAATTATCCTGCAAAATCATTTTAGGGCATTTTGAAGATGATTTTATACTGTTTGTGTTGGAAAAATGTCGTTGACAGAATAAAACAGGTATTTTGCAGCCATTTTTAGATTAAATCTAAATAAGAACCAAACTTCAGGAATTATATTTTTCTATTTTTAAGGCTTTTAAAAACCAGAAATAAATTATTCCATTATGAGGTCTTCAAAGCTATTATTTAATATTCTTCTGTTTTTAGCATTACTTTCTCCAGCAGCTAAATATGCCACAGCACAAAAGATTACAACATCAAAATACATTGTTGTTGATCAATTTGGTTATTTATCTGATTCAAAAAAAATAGCAGTTATTCGAAATCCACAGGAAGGTTTCGATGCCAGTGAGTCTTTTACACCGGGCAGTATTTATTCAGTTTTAAACCTTGAGGATTCTACAGAAGTACTAAGTGGAACACCGGTACAATGGAAAAACGGAGCTATGGATCCATCGTCAGGAGATAAGATATGGCATTTTGATTTTTCCGAAGTTAAAAGTGCAGGAAGATATGTAATTCTGGATGTTGACAGTAGTTTGTCCTCATACGAATTCGAAATTGGAGAGGATGTTTATGAAGAGGTAATGAGACAGGCATTTCGCACTTTCTTTTATCAACGTTCAGGATTTGCAAAAGAATTACCTTATGCAAACGAGGAATGGGTAGATGGAGCAAGTCACCTTCAGGACAAAACAGCAAGAAATTTTTTAAAAAAGTATGATGCTGCCACTACCCGGGATGTTTCAGGTGGATGGTACGATGCCGGAGATTTTAATAAGTATACAAGCTGGACATCCAATTATGTGATTGAGTTTATGAAGGCATTTATTGAAAATCCTGGTGTTTGGGGTGACGATACCAATATTCCTGAATCAGGAAACAATATTCCGGATATTTTGGATGAAGCAAAATGGGGAGTTGACCATCTTTTGCGTTTACAGGAACCCAACGGAAGTATGTTGAGCGTTGTTGGCGCTTCGCACGCCAGTCCGCCCTCTGCAGCCAAAGGTGCTACTTATTACGGAAATCCTAATACATCGGGAACATTAAATGCAGCAGCTGCTTTTGCAATTGCATCAAAAGTATACCGAAGTACCGGCATGCAGGATTATGCTGATTCCTTACAACAGGCAGCAATCAAAGCATGGGACTGGGCCAAGGAAAATCCAAATGTACTTTTTTACAATAATACAGGTAATACTAAAGGACTTGCAGCGGGACAGCAGGAAACCAATGATTATGGGCGTTTAATGGCCAAATTAAAAGCAGCTTCTTTTTTATACGAAATTACCGGAGAAAAAGAGTACAAAACTTTTTTCGAGGGTAACTACCAAAAAGTTCATTTAATGGAATGGACTTTTGCCTATCCTTTCGAAACTGATAATCAACAGGTTTTACTGTACTACACTACATTACCTGGCATTACATCCACAGTGAAATCCAATATTCGCGCAAAGTACAAAAGTGCTATGGACGGCACCCACAATTTTGCAGCAATAACGTCGCAAACAGATCCTTATATGGCTTATATGAAAGACTATGTATGGGGCAGCAACTCTACAAAAGCCCGGCAAGGTTTAATGTTTACTGATTTTATCAAATTTGGAATTAACAATACAAAAAATGAATTGGCAAAAGAAGCAGCAGAATTTTACATACATTATATTCATGGAGTAAATCCATTGAATTTGGTGTACCTATCCAACATGTATAATTATGGCGCGGAGAATTCTGTTAACGAATTTTACCATTCCTGGTTCAAAAACGGTAGTGTCAAATGGGATCGGGTTGGGGAATCTACATACGGCCCGGCTCCGGGTTTTCTAACGGGCGGTCCAAACCCGGGATACGACTGGGATGGATGTTGCCCGGGTAGCTGTGGAAGTTCAGGCAATAATGCCATGTGTTACGACGAAACCATTTCGCCACCAAAAGACCAACCCAATCAAAAATCTTATAAAGATTTTAATAATTCATGGCCCCTAAATTCATGGTCGGTTACAGAAAACAGCTGTGGTTATCAAATATCATATATCAGGTTACTTGCAAGTTTTCTGCCCGAAAAATATGATTGCAGTGGAACGTATAATGGAAATGCTTCCTACGATGCCTGTGGCGTTTGTTCAGGGGGTACAACCGGAATTGAACCGGAATCTAATTCCGACAATTGTTTAACAACTTCTTCTGTTAATGTGGAATTACAAAAACCGGAAATATTTCCAAATCCGGCGGAAGATGTATTAAATATACGATTTAAGGATGAAGGGGAATACAAGCTTGCAATTATCAATCATCAGGGACAAGTTGTTTACGAAGATATCGAATGGGGAAATTCCAGCATAAATATTAAAACTTTTCAATCCGGAAATTATATCGTAAAAATTTCAGGAAAAGAAAATGTTTGGCAGGAAAAGTTTATAAAGCTTTAAGTCATGAAGTCACACAAATATTAATTACGCACATATTTTTATGAACGTTCGATTCATAAAAAAGCCCCAAAGGGGCGACATCTAATAGCCCAGTGCAAAGCGCTGGGCATATAAGTATTATATAAAATCGTCCGGCGAAGAAACAAGGTCAAAGCTAAAACGTTGTCCCGGACGAAATTGATTCATTGCTCCCAATCCCGTTGTCCTGAACAATTTGATATATGGAACTCTTTATATTATAGTTCTTGTATCAATTCACCTCAGTATGGAACAAATCAAAACAATCGACCAGGTCATTCTCGCACTTGACGAAATCATTGCAGATTCAATAAACAAGCAAAATCCCCTTGGATATTTTGCTGCCTTATACCGAAATGTTACTATAAAAGTTAAAGAAGGAATAAAAAATAATTTCTTTGATGACGGCCCCCGAATGGAAAAGCTGGATGTTGTTTTTGCTAAACGTTATTTGGATGCCTATCAGGAATGGCAGGTCGCACAGAAACCAACCGAATCATGGAAAAGCACATTTGAAATCTCAACAAAATACTGGCCAATTGTTTTGCAACATTTATTACTGGGAATGAATGCTCACATCAATCTCGACCTGGGAATTGCGGCAGCTGAAATCTCAAAAAAAAGTAACATCAATAGTCTCGAAAATGATTTTAATAAAATCAACCAGATTCTTTCTTCATTGGTAAAAGAAGTACAAAATGACCTCTCTGCAATTTGGCCAATCCTTGCTAAAATTCTAAGAAAAACAGGAAAAGCAGATGATTTCATTGTAGATTTTAGCATGAAATTAGCCCGGGATGGAGCATGGAAATTTGCTCTTTCTTTAGCTGAAACTTCAGAAGATGAAATTGAAATTGCAATAAAAGAAAGAGACAAAAAAATTGCAAAAAAGGTAGATCTAATACTAAAACCCGGAGTTCTCATAAAATTGTTTTTAAGAATAATCAGGTTAGGTGAAAAAGGTACTATTGCGGAAAGAATTAGACAATTAGCTAATTAAATATTTATAAATCAACATTTAACAATTTTTTCGTTGTACCTTTCTTGTTTTAATATCAAAATCATGAAACAAGTTATTTTATTGACAATTATATCATTGTTTTTTTCTTGTTCAACAAAAAAAGAATTAAGCACCCAACCCTATGTAATGTGGATTAAAGGAATAAAAGTTGATTGCACAGGAGTTGGGCCAATGAAATGTTTGTTGGTGCAAAAAAGTGAGAATATAGAATCTGGTAAATGGGAGTATTTTTACAGTGAAATTGAAGGATTTAAGTTTCAGAATGGAACACGAAGCAAAATATTAGTATCCGAAAAAAAAGTTGAAGATTCTCAGGTTCCGGCCGATGGTTCTTCCATAAAATACAAATTGATAGAAGTTCTGGAGAAAATACCCGAACCCATTTTTTCCCTGCACGATATTTGGGCACTTGAAACCATTGAACAACAACCCATTGAAAAACCGCGTTCAAATTCGGGAATGCACATCCCCTCAATTGAGCTCAACCTTGTTGAAATGCAAATTATGGGTACAGATGGTTGTAATCAGTTTTTTGGTCCGATTAAAAAAGTTGGGGATAACACGATTGAATTTGGCAATTTGGGTGCCAGCATGAAACTTTGTGTTGACATGAAACTCCCTGACCGCTTCAATCAGTCGCTGGTTAAAGTAACTCAGTATGAACGAAATGGAATGAAACTCCTATTTAAAGATAGTTTTGGAACCGAATTGTTGCAGTTTAAAAAAGTAGATTAGCAGGCCTGTTTTCTATTTACAACCCTGATTAAAAAAGAGTTTTGCCTAAACTGGAAGTCTCCAGCCCAACTATATTTTTTAATTTCCATTCACTTCATGTAAACCACACTCTTTCCCCGAGTTTTGTTCCCACCACCATCTTCCGGCACGGAAATCTTCACCCGGCTGAATTGCACGTGTACAAGGTTCGCAACCAATACTTACAAATCCTCTGTCGTGAAGCACATTATACGGTACATGATTTTCTTTTACATACTCAATTGTTTGCTCAAGACTCCATTCCATTAACGGATTGTATTTTATAATGCCATTACCCTCATCCCACTGAAACTCTCTCATGTCACTTCTGTTTTCTGATTGCGATGCGCGTAAACCGGTAATCCAGATTTCATTTCCATTCAAGGCCCGTTTTAAGGGAATAACTTTTCGAATAAAACAACATTCCTTGCGATTCTCCAGGGACTCATAAAAACTAAACGGACCTTTTTTATCCATTAACTCTTCCACCTTTTCCGTTGGTGGAAAATAAACTTTAATTGGTTTTTTATATTTCTCAAGTGTGCTACGATAGGTTTTATAGGTTTCAGGAAATAAACGTCCGGTGTCGAGTGTAACCACTTTAATATCAAAATTATTTTTGAATATTATATCAGTAATTACCTGATCTTCAAATCCAAAACTTGTAGTAAATACAATTTTTCCCGGATGGCTGTTAACAAGAAATTTTAACTTCTGTTCAATTGTAACTCCAGCTAATTCAGTATTTAGAAATGCAGTTTGTTTTTTACCGTCCATTCTCTATAAAACTTTTTTATTCAACGTGTAAAACCAGTCCTTTTAAATATTCGCTTTCAGGGTGAAATATATTTACCGGATGATCTGCCGGTTGTGTTAACTGATGTAAAATACTCACTTTCCTTCCGGAAATAGCCGCTGCAGAAAAGACAGCTTCCCTAAACTTTTCTTTGGAAACAACCTGAGAACATGAAAAAGTAAACACAATTCCATTCTTTCTGATTTGCTCAAATGCACGCGTATTGATACGTTTATAAGCTTTTAACGCCTGTGGTAAGGCATTCCGGTGTTTTGCAAAAGCAGGTGGATCCAAAATAATTAAATCATATATATCCTGAATATTTTTTAGATATTCAAATCCATCCGCAACCTTTGCTTCGTGTCTAAGATCATTTGGAAAATTGAGCTCTACATTTTGTTTGGTCAACTCAATTGCGGATTCTGATGCATCCACCGAATGAACCAGGTTTGCACCTCCTTTCAAGGCATAAAACGAAAATCCCCCTGTGTAACAGAACATATTCAAAACATCGCGGTTATTCGAGAATCTCTGCACCAGTAATCGGTTTTCGCGTTGATCGATAAAGAAACCTGTTTTTTGCCCCAGTTCCCAGTCAACTTTAAAATTTAGGCCATATTCAAGTACTTCGGTATCACTTCTTTCACCAAATAAATAACCATCTTCCGGATCGATATCGGCCTTAAACGGAAGTGTTTTTGCACTCTTATCATAAACTGCTTTTAACTTCTCACCCAAAACCTCAGCCAAAGCTTTTGCTATTTCAGTTCTAATTAAATACATCCCAACCGAGTGCATTTGCAAAACTGCTGTACTATTATAAAAGTCGATGATTAATCCCGGAATTCCATCCCCTTCACCATTTAACAATCTGAAAACATTTGTTTCAGAATTTTCTGTTAATCCCAGCGATTTTCTCAAATTCCAGGCTGAAGCTATTTTTCTTTTCCAGAAATCAAAATCAACCGGTTCATCTATAAAAGTAATTATCCGAATTGCTATCGAACCTATTTGATAATGTCCGATTCCCAAAAATTCGTTTTTATTTGAAATTACAGAAACCAAATCTCCTTCTTTCAAATCATCAGGTAATTTGCTGATTGCACCAGAAAATACCCAGGTATGAAAGCGTTTTAAGCTCTGTTCTTTCCCTTGTTTTAAAATGATTCTTGGAATACTTTCGGACATAAACAAAAATTTAGTTGCCGGAAATATTGTTATAAATTTCTAAAGCCGCCCATGCATCCGTAGCAGCATAACGTTTTTGTGCTTCAGTAAGCACATCTGCCTCCCAGTTTGAAAGTTGTTGTCCTTTTGAAATTCGGAATCCACAGGTAATGGCTGCCAGCTTTTTCAAACTAAAATTGTTGATACCCAATGATTTTGCATTATCCTGAAGTTCAACAAATCCTTTTGCATTAAAAGGCTGAACTTTTTTCAGCGATTTAATATCGTCGTTAATTGCCACTCCCGGTTTAACAATTTCAGGATTTGCCAGAATCTCACAAACTGCTTTGGGAAGCCCTATTCTGTTGATTCTGAATAAAAATGCCTTATCTTTTACTGAAAGCTGCAACAGAGCAACTTCGTTTATAACTCCTTTTTTAAAGGACGGTTTTGTTTCCGTATCAAACCCAATTACCTTCGCTTTTGAAAGGCTTTTAATCGCATCGTCGATTTTATAAATTGTATCTACGACAATAATTTCCCCATCAAATGATTTTAATGGTAATTCAGTTAATTCCTCTTTTGTTATACTTTCTTTAAACATCGTCCGTATCTTCATCGGTTCCCCAGAATTTATCCAACCATTCCGGGTTTCCCTGTCCGGGAATAACCTGATCATTATTATTTTCTTTTTCGAAATCGGGATTACTGTAAACAAGCATATGTACAGCCCGCATAACATTTACAAGTTGCTGACCCCAAAATTCCCCATAATGCTCATTACATTCTGCAAGTGCATCATTCATTACCTCTTCGTTGCCAATACTATAGGCTATCAGAAAATTTTTTAAATCCTGATAAATATCCAGTAAGTTTTCTGAAATACTGGCAGTAACTGTTTCATGTCCAAACTGAATAGATGGATCAAATACCTCGTAAAAACTATCATGTTCATTTAACTGCTGTAACCATTTCTGATGTAACATATTATAATCCAACTCGGAGATATACTTTTCAAGTTCTTCCTCCAATATTCGCTCTGTTTTCGGAAGCATTGCTGCCTTCAAATACAAAAGCGGTAAAAGCTTTTGCAGTTTTTGTAAATTCTCTTCTACCGACTGTTTTCCAACATTTTCAATTGATGCACTAAATTCATTAGCAACTGTAACAAACTCAACAACATTTTTAGAATATACAATCTGATTTGGATTCATTCAATCTTAATAAAAACTGCTGCAAAAGTAAAAATATTTTAATGAATCGGGGAAAGAAATACTTAGACTATTATAAATCAACAGCATACATTGACAATACAACAAATTTTAAACATTTTTCTCAACGTGTTTATAAAACATTTGTAAACCAGTTATATAATATTGTGTTTATTACCTGAAGTAAAATCCTATTTTTGTTCTGGATTACAATTTTTAAATAATGGAGCACCAATACGAAAAGAAAACTCTTTGGGTAGTATTATTGACTGCTGTTACCATGGTGGTGGAAATTATTTTTGGTTTAACCACCAAATCGATGGCATTGCTGGCTGATGGTATTCATATGGGTTCTCATGTTCTGGCAATTGGGATGAGTTGGTTGGCCTATGTAATTGTTCGCAAAGTTTCAAAAAACAATAAGTTTACAGGTAATTCAGACAAAATTCTTTCCTTATCTGGTTATAGCAGCGGTTTAATGCTTTTAATTTTTGCAGTGGTGATTTTGGTTGAAGCTTTTGAACGTTTTTTTAATCCGGCTGATATCGTTTATAAAGAAGCCATTTTTGTTGCCACAATTGGTTTAATCGTAAATGTTGTCAGTGCCTTTTTATTGAATCACGACCATGAACATTCCGACCATAACATTCGGGCAGCATACCTGCACGTTATTGCTGATGCTTTAACAAGTTTATCTGCAATTTTGGGATTAACTGCTGCAATGATTTGGGATATTCCTTTTATAGACACAATCGCTGCAATTATTAGCTCTTTCGTGATAATAAAATGGTCGATTGGTTTATTAAAAGATTCAGGTGCTGCACTGCTGGATATAAAAAAGAAGAATAAAGAACATGACCATTCACACGGTCATCATCACCATTAAAACAAACTTGTTTATGGTTGCAGATAAAATAAAACAAAGAAGGTTAATATCCATTTTAATTGTTGTTCTTCTGTTATTACTTGTTCCATTTATTGGAATGCAGTTTAACAACGATATTAACTGGAAGGTTTCAGACTTTTTGCTTGCCGGATTGATTCTTTTTGCTACTGGCCTGGCAATAGATTTTATCCTCAGTAAACTTAAAAAATCCAAATTTCGGATTATAGCTGTTATATTTCTGGTGATTGCAGTTTTGCTAATCTGGGCAGAACTTGCAGTAGGGTTGATTGAGAAGATTTTTATCCGATATTAAGTAAAAAATTAACTGTATTTCTTGATATCTTTTCACTATTCACCTATTAAACATTTCAGCTATATACGGATTCTTCGCTTCATTCTATTTCGCTCAGAAAGACAAGTGTTCATAGTTTAAGGGGCTTTGGGTGAGAAGTTGGGGTGCGGCAAAGCTGCACCCCAACTTCTCACCCAAAGCAAAAACCTAAATTATCCTGTCATTTCGAGCGAAGCGAGAAATCTGCTCAAATTTGACCGAACACGAACGATATCCTTTAACTCAAACTTTTTATATCTGCAACTGTTGTGATTTTATAACCAATAAATAATCAAAGTTATGACAACAGTTAATGTTTATCTTACCTTCGATGGCAACTGCGAGGAAGCATTCAATTTTTACAAATCGGTTTTTGGTGGAGAATTTCCCTATCTCGGGCGATTTAAAGAAATGCCGCCCATGGAAGGTATGCCGCCACTTCCTGAAGAACATAAGGAAAGAATTATGCATGTATCATTACCAATTAGTGAAGAAACAGTTTTGATGGGAAGCGACACTGGTGGCGAATGGGGGCCAAAAGTAGAAGTGGGAAATAATTTCTCAATTTCAGTAAACACAGAAAGCAAACCTGAAGCAGAAAGAATTTTTAATGAATTATCGGTTGGAGGAAAAGTTAATATGCCCATGCAAAGTACATTTTGGGGAGACTATTTTGGCACTTTTACCGATAAATTTGGCATCAATTGGATGGTAAGTTTCCCTGAGAATCCGGAGAAGTGATTTAGTACATCCATGGTGTTTTGCTTTAACTAAAAACTAAAGGCATCACATTTGTATTTTCCAGGTCGGAAGACCGGAGACCGAAGACCGAAGTCAAACAAATTGCATTTCTATTTGTATTTATACTGGATTGTAAACATTTTCAAAACACGATTAGAAAAAGTAAGAAATGAAAATTATAATACTCATTTTTGGAATTGCAATGTTATCTTTTTTTGGGTGTAATTCTCAAAAAAAACAAAAGGATAATAATGAACTTAAAAGCAATGAAGTTTCAAACACCATTCCTATAACAAAACAAAACTACGCACACGCAGAAACAGCTCGCAACTATAGAAATTGGGCTAAGCTTGGAGCAAATGACAGTATTGTACACATGAGAAAACTTCCACCAAGAGGAAAAGATGCTCCTACTGTTCAAATGAACGATGATACATTTTATTCTGTAGTTATTGCGGAAACAATAAATGGGAATGTACAATTTTCTATTCCTGAAAGCGATATCTATGTGGCAGTTCAGGTAGTTACAGAAGGTGGGCATGGACAACATTATGTTGTAGAAGCAGGAGATTATGATCTTCCGGTGGAAACTAATTTTGCCTTCCTGATTTACAGAACAGGTTTAGAAAAAGGATTTGAAGCTGCTCATAAAGCTCAGGACAAAATTAAAACGGACAAAATTAAGTTTGGAACCTATAAAATTGCCAACTACGATTTTGAAGAAGTTGAAGAATGGACTGCCCGATTAACTGAGGAGACCAGTGGAGAAATATTTAAATATACTTTTCCAAGAACATCAAAAGAAATTAATGATTTACATCAATGGAATTTGGAAAATGCCAATGGTTGGGGAGGTTCATCTCCTGAAGTTAATGTTGCGAATCTTTATACAAATTCGGTACTTTTGGATGGTAGCAAAAGTTATTCTACAACTTTTGAAAATCCTGAATCCAGGTTCTTCACTTCGTTTACGGCTTACGATAAAGACCGTTATCTAATGGAAGGAGTTGAAAACGTTAATTCGTATAAATGGGAAGAAAACAAAAATGGAACCATTACCATAAATTTCAATGGAGGTCCAAATGCCATTAACAACATTGACACAAAAGGTCAGGACTTTAGTTTCACTGTTCGATATTATGGTGTAAGTCAAAAAGTTATTGATGGAAAAATATCTCCTGAAAAAGATATTCAAGAAATTAACTAAATTATTTTCATGTTAGTAATAAGTACATAAAATTGAGATATCACATAACATTTAACAGTTTGAGGAATAAAGCGGTTTTATTCCTCTCTTTTTTGATTTTGTTATCGTGTTCAAATGAAGATGAAAATAAGATAATAAATCCTGTTCCACCGGGAGAAACTATTTTAAGTCAGCTGGAAAAAAATTACCATCAACTGCCTGAAAAGGAGATTGTAATAAGCGATGATGGAAGATTTTATGCTCAATATTCCAATCCAACTACAGAATACAGACACGGAATTTTAGGCGATGATATGGAAGGAAAACAATTGGTTGTGGTTGCCGATAGTGTATTTAATGAACTGGTCTTGGAGGATGATTATGTATTTGAAGATATAAGACCAAGATTGGTAGATATTAATGGAGATAATCGCCCTGAGATTATAACAATCCGTACCAATAAATCATTGGGAGCCGGAATTATGATTTACAAAATTGTGGAAAACCGACTAACAGAATTTGCCTATGTCAAGGAAATTGGCCGAACCTATCGTTGGTTAAACATTGTTGCCATAAACGATTTAGATAATGATGGAATCGTAGAATTGGTGTGGATTGAAACACCTCATATTGGAGGAACTTTAAAAATTGCTAAAATAAAATCCGGAGCACTGCAGGTTATCGATCAGAAAACACAGTTTAGTAATCATGTTATCGGGGAAAGAAATTTGTGTTTATCGGTTCTCACCGAACAGAACGGCAGTAAGGTATTTTATATTCCTACACAAAAAAGAGACAAAATTGTTGGATTTTCCTTTATAGATAATCAACTCGAAGTTTTTGAAGAAATATCCCAAAATGTTGATTTCTCTCAATCTTTGGTTTCTCAATACGCTTTTAAAGAAGTTTTAGAAGAAGGGAATCATTGTAATTAACTGCGTTGACAAATACTTTGATATGCACAGTATCGGCAATGTTCAGAATGAGATGTTTGTTTAAACGTGTTGTTTACAGAATATATCTCAGATAAAAGTTCTTTTAAGCCGGAAACAAAATCATCCTTTAATTCTGAAAAAGAAAATTCATCACCATCCCGGATTATGTCAGGATTAAAATTCTTGTCGAACAATTTATTCAGACTGTAAATCCCGGGCTGAATATTCGTTTCATTTAATGTTTCCGAAAGTATAAAGGTGTAGATTAGTGCTTGCAGTATTTCTTTCTTTGGATTCTTTACGTCCCTTTCAAAAAGCTCTTCAATTTCTTTAAACTTATCATTTTTTACACTTCCTGTTTTATAGTCAAGAACTCTCATTTTTCCATTTACCTTGTCAATCCGGTCTATTTTACCTCCAACAAAAATGTTTGTTTTTACTCCGTCAACATCCAATGTAATATTTGTTTTATATGATTTTTCAAGACTTTCAATGCTAAATGGGGCCACTTCTCCATCCAGTTTTAATAGTTGTTTTAAATAGGTTTTAATGTTCTCATTGATTAATAGTGTTTTTCCCTCAAACGATATATTTTTTGCATTTTCTTCCTTTACTTTAAAATAGTTTTTAGCAATCTTTTTTCTGACAACATTCTCGATTAACAAATTATTGTTCCTGATTTTTTCGATTGTTTGTTTATCTAAAACACGTCCTGTATATGGCGTGTAGATTTCCTCAATTGTATCGTGAAATATATTTCCAAATATCATCCCATCAATCTCCTCTTTTAAATCATCTGGTTCGGGAAGTTCCATTTCATACCGGTAGTAAAACTTCAGGCTGCAATTTAAATAGGTGTTTATCGCACTTGGCGAAAGCGGGTGTTTCTCAGAATTTTTGTTTAATAAATCCGAAACTATTTGCCCTGAACTTTGAATCGAAATTGCGTGAACAGGTTTAAATGAAAATCTAAAACCAAGATTTTTATTTTCAGGTTTATGCTCCGAATCGTATAACAACTGGTATCCATACCGACTTAATTCTCCGGTACTGATTCCTTCCTTTACTACGCTATAGGTTGCCGTTACATGTTTTGCACGCTGAATTAATCGATAAAAATAGTAGGCATACATTGCATCCTGTTCATCAATTCCCGGCAATCCAAATCCCTTTCTTATGTTTGCAGGAATAAATGAAGGTGAGGTGAATGTTCTGGGCCATTTGTCTTCATTCAATCCAAGAATTATCAGGTTCTCAAAATCCAGGCAACGTGTTTCAAGAATTCCCATTACCTGCATACCGCTTAAAGGTTCTCCTTCAAAAGCTACAGAAACAGTTCCCAAATACTGGCTTAGCAGTCGAAAAAATATGGCATCATTTATTTCTCGATCCTGTTCTGAAATGGTTTTATTTATAACTATTTCAAGCTTTTCAATTGCCTTATAAATTGCATAAATTATTTCGAGCAACATCAAATTTTCAGATTCCCCGGATTGAAATTTCTGAACTATTTCTCCAAGAATATTTAAAAAATACCGGCAATAGTTTTGAATACCATCGGGCAAAACAAAAATCTTACGATGAAGTACCGAAAAATCTATTTGAGATAGTGCTATCGTAATTTGATTATTGGTTTGAACCTGATTAAGGAAATTTTTGTTTTGGTCATTTTCCCAATAAGTCAATATTTGGTGATTTAAAATATCGCTTACATATCGATGATAAACGACTGTTTCACCATTCGAATTGATTTTTTTGTTTTTAAGCAAATTCACCAATAACATTACAAAACCGTAAATCATCGAATTTTTTGCCGGATATCCCATTGTAATATTTATGGTTCCACTTTCTGGTGAGATTGCGCCAATTGCAGAAAACAATAATGATTCGTCAGCCAATACGATGGCTGTATTGTCGAACTTTGTGTTTAAGAAAGGTTTGTATTCGTCCAGAAAAACAGGAATTTGCTGCGACTGACCATAATTTGAAGATACAGCCGTAAGTTTGATATTTTTTTGTTGATTAAACAGATTTGTTTCAAATTTGAAATCTACGGGAGGTGGAAACTTTTTAATATTACTACGCATAAAATATCCTGCCTCATTTTTTTTATCGTCAATATAAAATTCGTCAAAATCCCACAGAAAATTAGCCTTTCCTTCCTTTTGCAGAAATCTGAAAATTTCTTCTTCGCAGGCATTTAAAGCATTTAAACCAATAAAATAATATTGTTTGAAGTTGAATTTGTTTTTTTTACTTTCGAGCTTTTCTACAACCTGACGATCGGCCATACCACCGTACGCCAGTTTTTGCTGCTTTAGTAAGGTCTTAAAATCGAAATATACCGGAAACAACTTATCCCATACCTGAAAATATTTTTGTTGAAAAGTATGGTTATGTCCTCCCGATATATTTCCCCAAAACTCTTCCACTGCCTTTTTTTGGTCTGGAGTCAAGTAGTCAAAAACCGATTCAATCTCCTTCAAATCTGAAACATTTCGAAAAAGGTCTTTTGCATCGATAAGGTATCTGTCAATGTCGTTAAAGTCGGCCAATAATATTTCGCCCCAAAAATAGAATTCATCGAAGGTTTCTTTAGTTTTGGTATGTTTTGTAAAAATATCATACAGCAATGAAATAAGTTGTAATCTGTCAGCCAGGTTTAACTCCGAAACCTCTGAAAGAAGTTCACCTATTGTGGTAATTTCAGGAGCAATAACAGCATTTTGAATTTCATTCTGTAAATAAGAATTAAAAAACACACCCGACCTTCGGTTAGGAAATACAATGCAAATCTCTGATAATTCACTTTGGTGCTTTTGAAAAATATATTTAGCGCATTGAGAGAGAAACCTTTCCATGATTCAGTTTAAAATCGAATGTTCAAAGTTCAAAGTTTAGTTTGAAAATGCAACACATTACATCTTCTTTTTTTTATAATTTTAAAACGAATTATTTGTAGAACATTTATTTACTAAAATATGAAAAAGCTAAATTTTTTAACATTTCTCTTTCTGACCGTAATTTTTGTAAATGCACAAGACCGTATTACCGGCTTAAATTTTGCAACCCGCAGCGAAGTCATTGCCCAAAACGGAATGGCATGTACCAGTCAACCATTGGCAACACAAGCAGCACTCGACATACTAAAAGCAGGAGGTAATGCCATTGATGCAGCGATAGCAGCCAATGCTGTTCTAGGTTTGGTTGAACCAACAGGTAATGGAATTGGTGGTGATTTATTTGCAATAGTATGGGATGCAAAAACTAAAAAACTATATGGTTTAAATGCAAGCGGAAGATCTCCTTATAATTTAACTCTCGACTATTTTAAAGAAAACGGAATTGATAAAATTCCTTCATATGGCCCGCTTCCTGTATCGGTACCGGGATGTGTGGACGGCTGGTTTGAACTTCATGAAAAATTTGGAAAAACTCCTATGAATGAAGTTTTACAACCCGCTGTAAATTATGCCCGAAATGGATTTCCCCTAACAGAAACCATCGCATATTACTGGAACCGCAGCTCATTTTTAAAACGATACCCGGGATTTGAAGAAATATTTTTTCCCGGAGGGAATGCCCCCAAAAAAGGTGAAATCTTTAAGAATCCTTACTTGGCAAGCACCCTCGAATTGATTGGAAAAGAAGGGCGCGATGTTTTCTATAAAGGTGAAATAGCCGAAAAAATAGTGGCCTATATGAAAGAAAACGGTGGATTTTTGAGTATGAAAGATTTTCAGGATCACAGCTCGGAATGGGTAGAGCCAATTTCTACAAACTATCGTGGATACGATGTCTGGGAGTTACCGCCTAACGGACAGGGAACAGCTGTTTTACAAATGCTTAACATTTTAGAAAATTACGACATTGCAAGTATGGGATTTGGTTCACCTGAATATATGCACCTTTTTATTGAAGCAAAAAAACTGGCATTTGAAGACAGGGCAAAATATTATTCCGATATGGATTTTAATGATATTCACGTTAAAGAATTAATTTCAAAAGAATATGCAAAAGAAAGGATTGCTTTGATTAATGAAAAAAGGGCAGCCCGCTCCTACCCTGCAGGAGAATTGGAACAGGGAAATACAATTTACCTTACCACTGCCGATAAAGATGGAAATATGGTTTCGCTGATTCAAAGTAATTACCGTGGCATGGGTTCGGGGATGACACCCGGAAAACTCGGATTTATCCTTCAGGATCGTGGTGAGCTTTTTGCTTTGGAAGAAGGACATATGAATGTTTACGAACCTCATAAAAGGCCTTTTCATACCATTATTCCTGCTTTTATTACAAAAGATGGCGAACCATTTATAAGTTTTGGCCTGATGGGGGGTGCCATGCAACCACAGGGACATACACAGATTGTTTGTAATATTATTGATTTTGGAATGAATTTGCAGGAGGCCGGTGATGCACCTCGAATAAATCATTCAGGCTCAAGTCAACCAACCGGAGAGGAAATGACAGATGGTGGAACCGTTTCTCTGGAAAGTGGATTCTCTTATGAAACAATTCGTGCATTGATGAGCAAAGGTCACAAAATCTCATATGCAAAAGGCCCCTATGGTGGTTATCAGGCAATTATGTGGGACGGAAAAAACAAAGTTTATTTCGGAGCATCAGAATCGAGAAAAGATGGTCAGGCTGCAGGTTATTAAAATGTAGTATATTGTAAAACATTATTATCCATATTTTATACTTTAGATGGTATAAAACCATTGAAAAAGCAAGAAATTACTGTTAATTAATTTCTTTCTGTTTTAAATAGAATTAATTAACTTGTTCAGAAAAATCTTTATTCCGAAAATATATTATTCCAGGATTAAACAATATGTTAAATATTTCCTTATAATAGATAGTTCTAACGTAAATAATCAAATTAACAAAGATGCATACAAGTAAATCAATTATTATCAGAACAAGCTTTTCACTTCTTTTCATTCTGGCATTAATAGGTTGTAAACAGAAAAATAAAGCTACCGAAACAATTCCTGAAATTTCGGTTGTTAAGGTTTTACAAAGAGACATTCCCATATATCAGGAATTTGTAGGTCAGGTGTATGGAGAAAAAGATATTCCGATAAGAGCCCGGGTTGAAGGATTTCTTGAAGGAATTCATTTTGAAGAAGGATTTGGTGTTCAAAAAGGCCAGTTGCTGTACTCCATTGATCCGAAACCATTGGAAGCAAAAGTCAATTCTCAAAAAAGCAGGGTTGCCGAAGCACAAACAAATCTGGCAAAAACAAAAAGTGATTTAGACAGGTATAAACCACTTGCAGAAAAAAATGCAGTAAGTCAGAGTGATTTGGATGCCAGACAAGCGCAATACGATGCAGCTGTTTCATCCCTGGAAGCAGCAAAATCAAATTTAAGGTCTGCAGAAATTGAACTGGGGTACACAAAAATTTATTCACCTATCAATGGTATAATCGGAAAGACACAGGCTAAAGTGGGAGATTTTGTGGGAAGAGAACCAAATCCTGTAATTTTAAATGTCGTTTCAGAAACAAAAAATGTAAAAGTTACATTTTTCTTAACGGAAGGAGAATATCTTGCCCTGGTTAGGGAAATTCAAAGGAGGGATAGTGTAGATATAAGAGACCAGAACAGAAAGAGAAAAGATGAAGAAGGCAGATTGGAACTTATATTATCCGACGGATCATTGTATGAACATAAGGGTAAAATTGAATTTATCGACAGGGATGTAGATCCAACCACAGGCTCCATTCTGATTCAGGCAGATTTTCCAAATCCGGATTATATTTTAAGACCGGGATTATTTGCCAAGGTAAAACTACAATGGGAATTAAAAGAAGATGCTTTAATTGTTCCTCAACGATGTGTAATGGAACTTCAGGGACAAAAATCGGTATTTGTTGTAAATAACAATATTGTTGAATCAAAACAAATCACCACAGGACAGGTAATCGGTGATTATGTCATGGTCAATGAAGGATTATCCAATTCAGATCAAATAGTTATTGATGCCCTTCAAAAAGTAAGATCGGGAATGGAAATTACTCCGGTATTAACTGAATTCGAAAGTAAAAATACTCAATTATAAAATTACAGTTATGGCAGAAAGTAAAGGTAACTTTTTTGTTCACAGGCCCATAGTTGCTATGGTAATCGCCATCGTAATTGTAATTGTAGGTACTGTATTTATGTTAGGCTTGCCCATTGAGCAATATCCAAACCTCACTCCTCCGATTGTTCAGGTTAGAGCAACATATACAGGAGCAAATGCAACCAACGTTGAAGAATCAGTTGCAACTCCCCTGGAACAGCAAATTAACGGGGTTGACAATATGATATATATGAAATCCACTAACTCCAATGATGGAACAATGACCATTGATGTTTCGTTTGATGTGGGTACTGATCCTGACATGAATACTGTACTAACGCAAAACAGGGTTTCAGCGGCTACTGCAAAACTTCCGGAAGCTGTAAAAAAGCTTGGTGTAACCACAGAAAAATCACTTCCAAATATTCTTATGTTGATTACACTTACTTCCGACGGAAGATATGACCAGGATTTCCTAGGAAACTATGCTTTAATTAATGTAAAAGATCAGTTGGCCCGAATTAAGGGAATTGGTCGTGTAAACGTAATGGGAGCCTCAGATTATTCAATGAGAATTTGGATAAAACCGGACAGGCTTTCGCATATGGGCATTACCGTTCCGGAAATAATTCAAGCCATCAACGAACAAAACACAATTGTACCTGGTGGTAAGTTTGGTGCAGAACCAGCACCTGCAGGAACAGAATTTACGTATACGGTAAGATTACCTGAACGTTTTAATTCACCCGAAGAATTTGGTGATATTGTGGTAAGAACAAATCCTGATGGTTCACAGGTAAAAATTAAAGATATCGCAACCGTAAATTTAGGTGTTGAGACCTATAATGCTTTTACACGTTTAAACAAAGAAACATGCTCTATTATTGCACTATACCAGGCTCCCGGTTCAAACGCTGTTGAACTTGCACAACAGGTAAAAGAAGAGATGAAAGTTTTATCTCAAAACTTCCCGGAAAGTGTTGAATACAGTATTTCAATTGACACAACAGAATCAATAACCGCAGGCATCAGAGATATTGTTGTTACCCTAATCATCGCGCTTGTATTGGTAATTCTTGTTGTTTTTATTTTTATTCAGGATTGGAGAGCAACGTTAATTCCAACAATAGCTATACCCGTATCATTGATTGGTGCCTTTATGTTTTTCCCTTCATTGGGATTTACCATTAATGTTCTATCCTTACTGGGGCTTGTACTGGCCATAGGGATCGTGGTAGATGATGCCATTGTTGTTGTTGAAGCAGTTCAGGTAAACATTGCAAACGGCATGAATTCAAAAGAAGCAACAATTGATGCAATGAAAAAAGTATCGGCACCAGTAGTTGCCACAACCCTGGTACTGGTAGCAGTATTTATACCGGTTGCAGGAATGGCAGGTATCACGGGCAGGCTGTATCAGCAATTTGCCATTACCATAGTCGTTTCAGTAATTGTTTCCTCGGTGAACGCACTAACACTTAGCCCAGCTTTATCCTCTCTTTTGTTAAAAGAACCAAAACCCTACAAAGGATTATTGGGTAAATTCTTTGGTGCATTTAATAAATGGATGGGTAAAAGCACAGACTCGTACATGAGTTTTACCAACGTTGTAACCAGAAAAATAAAAAGATCAGTTGTATTTATACTCATAGTTGTTGTTGCAGCGGGAGTATTTGGAAAACTTGTACCGGGAGGTTTTATTCCTGAGGAAGACATGGGTTATATGTTTGTTAATATTCAGTTACCCAATGCAGCCTCCATTCAACGTTCAGATGAAGTTTCAAGACAGATAGAAGAAATTGTAATGGAGTTTCCGGATGTCGAATATGTTACAACTGCAACAGGTTATAGCCTTCTGTCCGGTTCAATGATCTCCAACACAGGTTTTATGTTTATAAAACTGATTAACTGGAGTGAAAGAGATATCACGGTAAAAGAATTTACGCAAATGTTAAATGTTCGTTTATCACAGGAAATAAAGGGAGCTCAGGCATTTGCATTTGGTCCGCCGGCAATTCCCGGTTTAGGAAATGGCTCCGGATTTAGTATTATGATTCAGGACAGGACCGGTAATACACCCCAGTTTCTGGCGGAAAACACCATGAAATTTATTCAGGCTGCCAATGCCCGGGAAGAAATCGGAGGTGCTTTCACTACTTTTCAGGCCAGTGTACCTCAGCGCTACATGGATATCGACAAGGAAAAAGCTTTAAAAATGGGTGTTTCCTTAAATGATCTGTACACCACAATTGGAGCTTTTATGGGAGGATCGTATATTAACGATTTTACCCGGTTTGGTCGTTTATACAAATCCTATATTCAAGCTGAACCTCAGTACCGGGTGGATGAAAGTCAGATTAATAATTTCTTTATCAAAAACAAAGATGGAAATATGGTTCCGCTGGCAACTTTGGCAACCATTAAACCCATAACCGGCCCGGATTATACAAATCGATTTAATCTTTTTCGATCAGTTGAAGTAACAGGTGCACCGGCACCCGGATATACCTCTGCTCAGGCAATGGCAGCTTTGGAAGAAGTTGCCGGTCAAACTTTACCCCAGGGAATGGGATATGCCTGGAATGCAATGTCTTTTCAGGAAAAAAAGGCATCGGGTTCTTTAGGCATAATTTTAACATTCTCTCTGGTATTTGTTTTTCTCATTTTAGCAGCACAATATGAAAGCTGGTCCTTACCATTTGCCATTTTACTCGGAACACCATTTGCCATATTTGGAGCGCTGTTTGCCTTATGGGCAGGCCGTATTTTTAGTCCGACCTTCGAAAATAATATTTTTGCACAGGTAAGTTTTGTGATGTTAATCGGAATGGCGGCAAAAAATGCCATTCTGATTGTGGAGTTTGCCAACGAGGAATTTAAAAAAGGTTTAAGTCTGTTTGATTCTGCAATAAAAGCAGCAAAATCAAGATTTCGCCCTATTCTGATGACCGCCTTCTCTTTTATTCTTGGCGTATTTCCCCTGGTTATTGCCAGCGGCTCTGGTGCTGAAGCCAGAAAAGTTATGGGAATGGCCCTTTTGGGTGGAATGACTCTCGCAACAATTCTTGGTGTATTTATGTATCCCATGCTATTCGTTCTGGTAGGAAAATTAGCCAACTATGAAAAAAACAGAGATTCCAAAGCATTGGCTGAGGATGAAAATAAAGACATGGACAATAAACCATCGGCTCAATAAATTCAATAAAAAAGATTTAAAATGAAGTATAGTAAAACATTTAAAATATTTATTTATTCAGTGCTGATGATTGGATTTAGCGCGTGTATGGTAGGGCCAAATTATCAGAAATCCGTGGTAGAAACACCCGAAGATTATCGTTTTTCTGTTGTAAATGATACAATTATTGATTTGAATTGGAGAGACATTTTTAAAGATTCTACTTTAGTGGAATTGATTGATTCTGCGCTGGCAAACAATTTTGACATTCAAATTGCAGCTTCGAGAATAATGGAATCCAGGCATTATCTGGGGTATACAAAAGCCGATCAATATCCAAGTATCAACTACTCCGGAAATGCAGGTTTTGGAAATACGCTGGGTGGTTTTCCCACAGGAAACAATGCAGTTGGATCATTTAATGTAGTAGGAAATTTTAACTGGGAGTTAGTATTTTGGGGTAAATACCGACGAGCTACGGAGGCTGCCCGTGCAGAACTATTGGCAACAGAGTATGCAGCCAAGGCAGTAGAAGTGAGTTTAATTACTGATATAGTAAATACCTATTATTTGTTGCTTGATTATCGCGCGCGACTGGAAATTGCAAAGAATACCCTCGTTACCAGAAAGGAATCATCAAGAATTATTCAGGAAAGATTTAATGAAGGTATCATCCCGGAAATTGACCTGAACCAGGCTCAAATACAGGAAGATATTGCTGCAGCTGCCATCCCGACCTATGAAAGATTAATTGCTTTTACCGAAAATGCATTAAGTATTTTAATCGGAGAAAATCCTAAGGAAATAATCACTTATACAAATATCGCTGATACTCCTATACCAGACTCTATTCCATCCGGATTACCATCACAGTTACTAACAAGACGACCTGATATACTTCAGGCGGAACAAATGCTGATTGCTCAAAATGCAAGAATTGGAGTTGCACAGGCCATGCGTTTTCCTTCCATAAGTTTAACTGCTATGCTTGGAATGGCCAGCCCCGATTTATCAGCTTTTAATGCCGGAGATGCGTTAATGGGAACAGTCGGTGCCGGATTATTCGGTCCAATTTTCAATTTTGGTAAAAACAAACGCAGGGTTGATATTGAACGGGAAAGAACCGAACAAATGCGGTTAAATTATGAAAAAGCTGTAATCTCGGCATTCAGAGAAACAGAAGATGCATTAATTAATATCCACACCATTGAACAAGAAATTGTATTTGTTGAAAACCAGGTAATATCTTCTGTTAATGCGGCTATGCTGTCAAAAGAAAGATATGACGGTGGTGTAACAAGTTACCTGGAAGTACTGGAAGCGGAAAGAGCTTTATTTAATACAGAACTTTACTATTCAGAATTACAACAACGACGTCTTTCAGCATATTCCGACTTATATAAGGCTCTGGGGGGAGGTTGGAATATAAATAATAATTAAGTTAGTTTTTCAGCAAAATTGATATACTCCGGTTCAACTTTTGGGTTTGCCTTGTCGAAATAGGAAAAAATCCAGGAAGAATACCTGGGTGAATCCTCATTCTTACTACTTTTTGTTCTTTTAAAAACACTTTCATGAATATGTGGTTCGCCATGTGTTTCCTTATTCCATGTTCGTTTTTTGCGTTTAAATAATTTTCCCGGAAATGATTCCTGTTCATTGTGCATCAATCCGTTAATATCAGGATTTGATTTTAGTAATCTTTGAAATGCAGGTGCCTTTTGATAAATGATAAGATTTTTAGCAATCGCTTCACCCAACATCCATTTAAGAGAAATATCTGAAAGATCTTCTTCCATATAACCACCCCCAACATCGGTATGTACTCCACAGAACCAAACCTGTTTCATTCTTTGTTGCGTGTCATTTTTAATTGTATTCCACAGTAAAGGGTGAAAGGTTTTTCTTTCATCATCCAAAGAGAGCGCATGCCTGGCATATTCAACACTATCACTCAGATTAAAGGAATGAAACTTATGGGGGAAAAATTTATCCAAAACAAAGCTCATCCATTTTACAGGAATTCCCAGAGCTGCAACCGTATCGTAAACACCAATAAATTTAATCTTACACCACATGGTATGATGTTTAGCAATAAACGCTTTTGCTTTTTTGTCTCTGTTTTTGGATTTTTTTAATCGATAGATTTTGAAAGCTTTATCAATTAAATCAGGTCTTGATTTAGGTAATATTCCAAACATATGGATAAATCCCGATAAACTACGAACGGTTGCTGCTCCCCGACTAAATCCAAAAAGATAAATTTGATCATCAGCCTGAAAGTTCTCAAAAATAAACCGGTAACAGTCTTTAATATTTTTTGAGAATCCACGTCCACTTATCATACCGGTTACTTTTCGCCAATCGGTGCCTAGTCCAGGATCATAAAACGCTATTTGTCTTTCAGTTCGGTCCTCGATCATGTTGAACATTTTATACACATTGGTATTACTTCCTACCCCACCTTTTTGTCCTGTTCCATCTGAAAAAACAACTATATTCTTTCCCATATCCGCTTCTTTAATGTTATTAAAGTTTAATACAATTTAATCATGATTGGCCATATTTCCTAGTAAACATTGTAAGGTAATTTTGAACAAAGGAGCATAAACACCGGAAAAGTTAATCCAAAACATTATTATAAAATCTTTTGTTTAACCTTATATAGATATTGAAAATAAACATGAAAAGGCTTTTTCCTCTTTTAGGAATTCTATTAATCTTCACATTTTTTGCCGAAACTATAAATGCTCAATACGCATCCAGAAAACTAAGCAAAAAACAACAGGAATATATAGATAGTATCAAAACCATTGAATATGATTACATCTTCCCTTTTTTAGGGCAGCAGGCATATAAAAAAGGATTTGATATACCCTACCCGGTTGGGGCAATGGTAAATTATATCTGGATGGACCAGGGAATTGTTATTGAAAATTTTAAACTTGGAATTCAAAATGAGAATATAAATATTCCACCAACTGATGTTAATGAGTTTATTGGTTTTGGAGAAAACAGAAACGTGTCTTATGCGATGAATTTCAGGCCAGATATCTGGGTACTTCCTTTTTTAAATGTTTATGGTTTATTTGGTTACGGAGCTTCAACAATTGATGTACATGTAAGTTTTCCAATTGATATTAAGTCTTCTGTCACACAAAATTTATCGACTGCCGGAATAGGCGTAATGGGGGCATTTGGTTTAGGCCCGGTTTGGGTATCGTTAGACGGAAACTGGACATGGACCAAACCGGAACTCCTTGAAGAACCTGTGAAAGGCAGAGTGTTTGGTATAAGGGTTGGAAAAACCTTTACTTTTAAAAGTGATCCGGAAAAAAATATGGCCTTTTGGGTTGGTGGAATGAGATTAAAAATGAATTCAGAAACAAATGGAAATATTTTGTTACGAGATGCAATTCCCCAGGATGTTTGGGATAATAAAGATGAATTTGTTCAGAACTATTACAATTGGTACGATAGTTTGGATCCAATAAAACAAGCAATTGTTGACAAAAGTCCAATACCGGAAATTATAGACAGGATTGATGCCAAAGATGGCAGTAGTATTATTTCCTATGGGATGGATAAACGTCCAAAACAAGAGTGGAATATGATTGTTGGTGGGCAATTCCAAATCAACAAAAGATGGATGTTAAGAACTGAAGCCGGAATTGTCGGGGACAGAAAATCATTTTTGGCTTCTGTTAATTATCGATTCAAAATCTAATAAATGGTCAAATGTTTTTTCAGGCTCATTTTATTCTTCAGAGGATTTTGAGTCAAATTCCGAATTTTGTTGATTTTTGTCAAAAGAGGATTCTTCATTTGTTGCGGTTTCATCGGTCTTAACTTTTGTCTCTTCTTTTACTCCAAAAAAACTGGCAATAAAATGGTTTATATTTTTTTTAAACTGATGAAATTTTTTGGCAATAACTGTAGTTATTCCAAACTGAAGAGCCATGCCAATAAGCCTTAAAACCTGGTTTTTCGATTTTCCAACAACCATTTTTTTAGTCACATACCCCGATGTAACACTTACTGCTGTATTGATAAGTTCATCTAACAGACTGTCAGAAGAATAAAAATCTTTGAGTAGACTTTTCAAAATATTTGAGGGTGTAATCTTTTTAATGGTATTATCCAATTCGTCCTTTAAAAGCTGACCTTCTTTTTCCTGTTTTTTCTCCAAATCAGCAATCATTCGTTTTAACGATTCGGCCGTATATTTTTTTTCCGTTTCCATTACTTCAGCATTTCGTTAACCATAGAATCGTTCATCGGCTTTTTAATCCATTTATTTCTGAACAAATAAAGTATTAAACCAACAATTGCATAAAATCCGGCTACGATAAAAAATCCCAGATAAATTTTTTCTAAAATTGCACCCAACCACAAGGCAACGCCAAAATTAAAAATGATAAAGAACAATATAGCTGCAATTATAACAGCCGACCATGCTACAAAGCTGGAGGTTCCATCAGCTACTTTATCAATGGTTTTTAGCTTTATAAGCTGAACACTTGTTTTGGCATAATCATCAGCTCTTTCTATTAAGCTATCGAAATGTTTTAATTGTTTTTCCATCTTGTTAATGAAAAGATTTTCTGAGAATAAATAAAATTACTTTTTAAAATGGTAATTTTTTACATAAAAAAACTGCAAATAAAAATAATTTTTGTTGCTTCAAACCAATTATTCTATTTGCAGTTACTAATTCTTACTCGGCTTTTGCCTCTTCTGGCTTTACTTTTTTCTTCACCGTTTCAACAGTTTCTTCATATTTTTCAGAAACATTGTCAACAAATTCACCGAATTTTTCTTTTAGCTCATCTGCGTAATCTTCACCTTTACTTATAATTTTCTTACGCGTTGTAGCTCCTTTTTCCGGGGCAAATAAAATGCCCAGCATAGCACCGGCAGCTGCACCGGCCAAAATTCCTAATAATACTTTTCCTGAACTCATAACTTTTTTATCTTTTATAATTATTGATTCTTCAATATAAGAAATTCAGAGGACTTTTCCGAGTTTTTTGTCTTAAATTGTTTTGTTAAACTAAAAGATTTTCAAATTCTTATTCCATTTTTTCTAATGCCTGTTTTACAAGGCGTACAGGCAAATCACATTTTGTATCTTTACAAACATAAATTAATGTTTTATCGTTTACTAACCTATCCTTCAAAATAGGTATTTCGCTACCTTTTTTTGAAAAAGCCCAAAGGACATTTGGTTTATATCCTTTTTGTTGCAATTCCACAATTATTTCGTTTGCTTTTACACCAAGCACGGCAATTTCATAATATTGTTCAGTTATCTTTAACATTAAACTTCCCCAGTTTGCATATGCCATCGGATACTTTGAAAAATCTGGAATTATGTGTTGTAATATTTTAAATACCATTTTCTTATAATCCGGATTCCCCAATATCAAATGAAGCTTGTGAAGATTATGCCCCATTACTGAATTGGCCGCAGGTATTACATTATCCTCCTTTTGAAAATGATTTACAACAACAGTCTTATTTTTTTTCGGGGAAAAGTAAAATAATCCGGATTCTGTATCATAAAAAAATTGAATTACATATTGGGTTAATTTGTCAGCCTGATGCAACCACTCCTTATCACCCGTATTTTCAAATAGCATAAGAAAAGCTTCGATAACCAGAGCATAATCTTCCAAAAATCCTCCAACCGATGCCACTCCATTTTTCCAGGTGTGAAAAAGGTTACCGTTTTCTTTAATTAGGTTTTCCCTTAAAAAAACGGCATTATTCAGGGCAAGTTTTAAAAATTTATCTTTACGAAAAGTTTTGAATGCGTTAACCAAACCAGTAACTGTAAGCGCATTCCAGGATGTTAAAGTTTTATCATCCAGTCCTGGACGAATTCTTCCTGACCTTTTTTTGAGTAACTCTTTTTTCCAGGTTTTTATCTTTAACTCCAGTTGATGCTGCGACAGCTTATTTTTCTGAGCAAATACATCGATCGCTTCATCTCTTAATAATATATAATTTCCATCCTCCCAATAACCTTTCCGATTTATATTAAAATATTTAGCGAACAAATCAAAATCAGATTTTAATGCTGTTTTAAGTTCTTTTTCCGTCCATACATAATATTTACCTTCCTCTCCTTCACTATCGGCATCCAGCGATGAATAGAATGCCCCGGACCTATCTAACAGCTCTCTTTCCAGAAATTCTACCGTATCATAAACTACTTCTTTAAACTCCTCTTTTTGAAAAAATTGAAACCCATTGGAATATGTATTCAAAAGCTGGGCATTATCATACAACATTTTTTCAAAGTGAGGAACTTTCCATTTTTCATCTACCGAATACCGTGCAAAACCCCCTCCAATTTGGTCATAGATACCGCCACGCGCCATTTTCTTTAGCGTTAATTCTATAAATTCCAGCGTTGTTTTATCTTTTCGGATAAATGCATAATACATCAGGAAATCAATATTTACAGGCATGGGAAATTTAGGTGCCCCTAATCTTCCTCCATTTTCGAAATCAAACTTCTCTTTCCAGTTGCTTACTCCCAGGTAAATAATTTCAGAATCGAAATCAATTTCCTTATCTATGGGCACAACCAGAGATGATTGAATAATCCCTTGCTGTAGTCTTTCTGCATAATCTTCCGTTTGAATTCGGTGATTATTATAATAATCGTTAATGGCACCAAGATTTTTCATCCATAGTTCCTTCGGAAAATAAGTACCTCCCCAAACCGGCCTTCCATCTGGTAACGCAATTACATTCAATGGCCAGCCACCCTGCTGCTGCATCAGCTGGATAGCGGTCATGTAATAATTATCTACATCCGGTCGTTCCTCTCTGTCGACTTTTATACAAACAAAGTTTTCGTTCATTACACGTGCAACCTCAAGGTTTTCAAAACTCTCGTGTTCCATAACATGGCACCAGTGACATGCAGAATAACCAATGCTTATTAAGATTAGTTTGTCTTGAGTCTTTGCCTGTTCAATAGCCTTTTCGCTCCACGGAATCCAGTTTACAGGATTATGAGCATGTTGAAGTAAATAGGGTGAAGTAGAATTTATAAGTTCGTTTGTAAACTGATTTTTCATTTTTTAATTATTGAGCATAAAATCTAAAACGGAAGTTGAAAATTATTATAAATAATAACCGTTTTATAAAAGGTTAACACCGACTATAGCCTTTAGTTCTTAACATTTCTTAAAATTCAACAATAAAGATGATTGAAGATTTGATGCTGGAAAATTTCAGTTGTTTTTCCTGACATTTTTTTTACTTTCGCAGCCGCATTAAAAACATAGTCATGAACAGAACAATTAAATTTTTTGTGTCAGGAATAATCTTGATATTTACTTCGCTTTTGTATTCGTGTGAGGATAAAATTGAGGTTCCGCAACGCACACCCGAAATAGAAAAAACAGAAATAAATGAAGCTCTTGCCTCATTGGTTAAAGAAGGATTTACGGTGGATTCAACATCATCAGGTTTATATTACATAATGCATAAAGAAGGTAGCGGACCCTACCCGGAAAAAAGTGATACTTGTGGGTTGATTTATAATGGATTTTTTCTAAGCGGACATCAGTTTGATTCTTCCGGATTGTATTATGAAGACAGTGTATGGCATTTCAGATATTTGGAGGTTCCTCTTATTAAAGGATTTGACGAAGGTGTCGCTTTGCTTAACAAAGGTGCCATCGCGGATATTCTAATTCCTTCAAGTTTGGGTTATGGAGCAATGGGTTATGGAAGTATTCCACCATATACTCCCTTGTTTTTTAATCTTAAATTAGTGGAGTTAAATCCGCTGATTGAAGAAGAAGACAATTAGTTATTTAAAATCTAAAACATACCATATTAAGTAGATTATTGTAATACCAAAAGAATAATTAGACTTATTAATCCCGTTAGGAATACTGACGGGATTTTTTTATAATCTGCTTACAAAAAATCTAAACTTATTGACACATGCCTTGTTCTTTTTAGATATGACCTTAAAACTTATGGAACCAACAAATCCGAAAAAAAAAATTCGCGATTACAGTCTTGTCGGTAAAGAATCAAAATTAGCAATAGAAAACGGCCTTGCTGATGCAACATGGTACACTTCTCCTGTTGACTGGGAGAAAATGAAAGAATTGCTTGTCAGAAAAAATGGTCCGGCAATACGGGATACCATAATCTGGTTTGGTTTGATTTTTGGTTTTGCCTACCTCACTATTCTTTTGTGGGGAAGCTGGTGGTTTATACTTCCTTACATTGCTTACAGTACTTTGTATGCATCAACATCCGATTCCAGATGGCATGAATCAAGTCATGGAACAGCTTTTAAGTCAGACTGGATGAACAATGTTCTTTACGAGATTTCATCCTTTATGGTAACGCGCCAATCTACGGTTTGGCGATGGAGCCATACTCGTCATCACAGTGACACAATTATACGGGGCCGTGACCCAGAAATTGCTGTTCCAAGACCACCGGTTATAAAACTAATTCTTATCAATTTTTTTGGAATTAAAAGTGTTTCTAAAGAAATCAGAAGATTAGTGATTCATGCAAGCGGTCGGATTGAAGAAAATGTGGCTACCTATCTGCCAAAATCAGAGTATAAAACAGTAATTTTTAAAGCTAGAATTTACGTTTTAATCTATCTGAGCGTAATTACTTTAAGTATCATCTATTCAACCATTTTACCACTTCTGTTTATTGGAATATCAACATTGGTCGGCTCATGGCTTATGCCGGTCTACGGTTTAACTCAACATGCCGGACTTGCTGAAAATGTTCTGGATCACCGATTGAATTGCAGAACAGTTTACATGAACCGGATTCATCGTTTTTTGTACTGGAATATGAATTATCATGTCGAACATCACATGTTTCCTTTGGTTCCATACCATGCCCTGCCAAAACTTCACGAACTGGTAAAAGATGATTGTCCGCCTGCATATTCGGGAATTATTAATGCTTATAAAGAAATTATTCCGACGCTTAAGAAACAATCGAAAGATCCTAACTATTTTGTCGAAAGAAAACTTCCGGCCAATACCAACCGTCAGGAAAAACCTGTTCATAAATTTGTTGGCTCAACAAAAGATGCCGATTCTGAAGGTTGGGTAAAAGTGTGTGATACCAATAATTTAAGAATAAACGATGTTATTCGATTTGATTGTGATGAAAATACATATGCAATATATCAAACTCAAAAAGGAAAATTTTATGCAAGCGATGGTATTTGTACTCATGGCAATATGCATCTATCGGAAGGATTGATAATTGGCGAACAAATTGAATGTGCCAAACACAATGGCAGATTTAAAATTTCAGACGGTACAGTGCAACGGCCACCGGTTTGTATCGGATTAAATACCTATAAAGTAATTGAAAAAGAAAATACACTTTTTATAAAACCCACTAACGGAGAAAATAAATCCATTGAAAATATTCATCATCTAAAAGTAATAAGTAACAACAATGTAGCCACGTTCATAAAAGAACTTGTTCTTGAACCTTTGACAGCATCTGACAAATTTGAATTTAAACCCGGTGAATATATCCATTTAGAAATACCGGACCACGAAACAGAATTTAAAACAATTGATATCAATGAACCTTTCTACAGCCTTTGGAAAAAGCAGAATATTTTTAATTTTTATTCATTTAATAAAACAAAAACCAGACGAAATTACTCACTTGCCAATAATCCGGCGAACTCAGGGCAATACAAATTTAATGTTCGGATTGCAACTCCCCCCCCGGGAATAAACTGTAGTGCCGGAGTTGGTTCGAGCTATGCCTTTAATTTAAAACCCGGAGATATAATTAAAGCCACCGGGCCATATGGAGATTTTCATATTAAAGAAACCCAAAATGAAATGGTATACGTTGGTGGTGGTGCCGGAATGGCACCGCTTCGTTCACATATTTCATATTTATTCGAATCCCAAAAAACAAATCGTAAAGTGAGCTTTTGGTATGGTGCCCGATCTTTATCAGAATTATATTACGGTGATTATTTTAGTTCATTGGCAGAAAAGTATCCAAATTTTTCTTTTATCTTTTCTCTTTCTGAACCATTGAAATCAGATAAATGGACCTGGCATACAGGATTTATTCACGAGATACTTGAGCGGGAATTTTTAAGTAAAGTTCAGGATGTAGATAAAAAAGAATACTATTTATGTGGTCCACCTGAAATGATAAAAGCGCTGCAAATTACATTATCAAAATATGGTGTACCAAAAAATTTGGTTTCTTTTGATGAATTTTGAAGTTATAAATTTACAGTCCTTTTCTCATTATTACTTTTCAGACAGGCTTCAAGAATTTTTAATACTTCCAGGGCTTCCTCAGGCTTAACTAAAAGTTCAGCACCGTTTCTTAAAACATCAAATACATTATTATAAAAGATATTATAATTACCCGGAATCGTTTCAATTTTTTCAATATGATCTTGTCCGTCTTTTTCGTACAGTAAAGTGCCCCATTCTGCTTTGGTTTCTTTTCCCCAGTTATCTCCTTGTGGCAGATTTCCATTCTTCAGTAATTCCTCCTGTGGATCGATTCCCCATTTATGAAAAGTACCATATTCCCCGTAAATGCTATACCGGGGTCCGGGATTTTTTACAAGATACGAGCACTTTAATAATGCGGTAAATCCTTCATACTCCATTCTGATATCATAATAATCGGTAACTACACCACCTTTTCTGACAATACGCAAGTGAGCTGTAACAGCTTTTGGTTTACCAAACAAAACATATACCTGATCGACCATGTGAGACCCCAGGTTATACAAAACCCCTGCGTAATCATCTCCTACTTCCTTCCAGGTATCCGGTGTAATCATTGTGCGATAACGATCATAATGAGATTCAAATTCAATTAAGCGCCCAAGTTTTTTATTATTTAATATTTTTTGAACCGTCAAAAAATCGCCATCCCAACGACGATTTTGGTAAACAGTAAAAACCAGTCCGTTTTGTTTTGATAAACTGATAAGTTCCTTAGCCTTACGGCTATCAAGAGTTATAGGTTTCTCCACAACAACATGTTTTCCATTTAACAACGCTTGTTTGCACATTTCATAGTGATACTTGTCCGGAGTGTTTACTACAACAAGTTCAATATTTTTATCGGCCAGAATGTCGTCAAAGGACCTTACAATTTTTGTATCCGGGAACATTTGTAGGGATAAATTTTTAGTCCTTTCCAAAATTGATAAAACTCTAAAACCTTGATTTACTTTTAATGATGGGCCATGAAAAACAAGACCGGACATTCCGAAAGAAGCTATTGCTGTGTTAATAACAGAATTCATTTCAAATATTTTTTTGTATGCAATTTTTAGTTCTTACAGCGAAAGTTGCTGAATAACATCTAAAATAAGCGAATTTGTTTTACTCTTCTTTGTAAAAAATCAATATTTGATTGTAATTTCGAATTTACTAAATTCAGTTGCTTCTAAAAAACCGAAAAAATGGAAAAACTTGTAAACAACTATTTACATACTTTTATGTGTTATAATCTCGAAACCGGTGATTTTCCCGGTCCGGTTGTTACTATTTCGAGACAAGCAGGTTGTTCGGCCCGTAGAATTGCGATCAAACTCTCGAAAATTTTAACAGGGTATAGTTATATGTCGGACACAAAAACCGAAGCCGAATGGGAATGGGTTGACAAAAAGGCATTTAACAAAGTTGTTGATGAAATGATTAAAGAGATTAAAGAGGGAGAATACGACGACACAGAAGAAGCAATAAAAATGTTAAAGGAAGTAGCAAAAGCCTATTCTGCCGAAAAAGTTTATGATATTTTGGATGAAAGACTAATTGAGGTATTAAAAGGTGTAATTTGCAGGTTGGCCTACAATGGCAGGAAAATAATTGTTGGCCGTTCAGCAGGTGTTATTCTCAAAAATATTCCTAACAAATTGAATGTAAGGCTTGAGGCTCCTAAAGACTGGCGAATAAACCGGGTAATGCAAATTAATGATTATAGTCAGGCTAAAGCTGTAGAATATATCGATAAAATGGATAAAAAAAGAGATACATTTATTGAAAAAATTAATGGTAGAAAAGCAGAGAATAATGATTTCGATGTAATTTTTAACTATGCATCGCTTGGTGATGATGAAATTGTTGATGCTATTATTCATATACTTCGAAATAAAAATATAATTTCACAACATATAGGATATTAGTTATCCTAAAATTTTTATAAATATTAATCTCACCTTACAAACCTTCCTCCGGGAAGGTTTTTTTATGTCCATATAATCTATATTTTTTGAGAAAATACAATAATCACTAGTAATTCTGACAAATTGTACTTTTCTTTGCATTAGAAGTTTAAAAGTTTTACTATTAGGGATTTACCTGATTCTTTTTTAATTTATTACAAACTAATTCTGAACCATATTTCCCCGTTAAAACTCTTCTTTAATTATTTTTTTATTATTTATTGTTTAAATTTTATGAATTTATTTGTTGCAAAATTAAGCTCAACTACAACGGTTGACGATGTACAGGAACTTTTCTCGGCACACGGGGAAGTGAGTTCAGTCAAAATTATTATGGACAGAGAAACCGGTAACTCAAAAGGTTACGGTTTTGTTGAAATGCCAAACGACGAAGAGGCAAATGCTGCTATTGCTGCATTAAACGAATCAGAAGTTGATGGAAAAGCAATTGTTGTTAAGGAATCGGAACCTCGTGAAGAAAAACCACGCAGAAACTTTGGTGGAGGCGGTGGCTACAATCGTGGAGGCGGTGGTGGATACAACCGTGGAGGCGGTGGTGGATACCAGCGTCGTGATGATAACCGGGGCGGGGGAAGAAACCGCTGGTAAAAACGAGCTAAAGAAATTTAAAAGCCATTCTTAAAAGGATGGCTTTTTTTTATAATCTTTTAAACCAGGATTCTGCATTTTCAAGTTTAGTAACTTTTGACGATTTTACCGCAAAAGTAAAGTCAGGCTGGATACAATATGCACCATATTCACCATCGGTGTTTAGCGCAATAAATCCAACCTGATGATGCTCATAATCAGGTATCTTTTTTGAAATACGTAATACTGCTTCTTCACATGCTTCTTTTGGTGATTTACCTTGTCTCATTAATTCAACAACCAAAAAAGAACCAAGGGTTTTCATCACCAATTCACCTGAGCCTGTCGCTGTTGCTCCTCCAACATCTCCGTCAACAAATAAACCAGCACCAATTATAGGAGAATCACCGATACGGCCATGCATTTTATATGCCATTCCGCTGGTACTGCATGCTCCTGATAATCTTCCGTTTTTATCAAGTGCAAGCATTCCAATAGTATCATGGTTTTCTAAAATCTGGTCCTCAATATTAATTTTAGAACTAAACTCCTGATCCTCTTTTTTCCATTTTTTCCACAATTTTTTCATTTCCGGAGTAAGCAGGTTTTCTTGCTTGAAGCCATTTTCTTTGGCGAATTTATTGGCCCCCTTTCCGGTAAGCATTACATGAGGTGAATTTTCCATAACTTTTCTTGCCACAGAAACCGGGTGTTTAATATTTTGTAGAAATCCAACACTCCCGGCATTTCCTTTCTCATCCATTACAGATGCGTCAAGCGTAACATTTCCATCCGCATCGGGAATACCACCGTAACCCACTGTCATTACTTTTGGATCTGCTTCAGGAACTTTTACACCCATTTCAACAGCATCTAATGAATATCCACCATCAGATAAAATTTTCCAGGCCGCTTCATTGGCAGCCAAACCATGTCTCCAGGTAGATATTACTACAGGAATTTGTTTGTTTTGAAATAAAGAATCAGAAAAGGATTTCGGGGCAATACCAACTGCAGCAACTGCTAAACCGCTTTTAGTCAAAAAAGAACGACGTGTAATCATGGCTTATATATTTATAAACGAAAGTAAAGAATATAAATTCCAAATCACAATACTCAAATCTCAAATAATCCTTAAAAATTAAATAGATAATTAGATTTTATAAATAGTTTTTAAAGTTTGATTTTTGGAGCTAATTATTGGAATTTAAAACGATTAGTCGTGAGAGACATTTTGCAGTGTTTTTCTGTATTTAGAAAATACCACTGCCCGGGATATAAAACCAAGATACTTTCCATCATCGATTACTGCAAGATTATACCTGCCTGAAGATTCAAATTTTTCGGCCACCATTTCCATATTATCGTATGGCGAGATAAAGAACTCGGGCATATACATAATGTCCTTCACTTTTACAGAATCATATAATTCAGGTTCAAAAATCAGGTTTTTTACTTCAGAAAGTTTTACCATACCTTTTAAAATTCCATTTTCATCAACAACAGGAAAAAGATTACGATCAGAACGTGAAATAGCCTTTACCAAATCTCTCAGGGTTGCAGAAGGATGAAGTTTTTCAAAATCGACTTCTATCAATTGTTTTAATTCCATCATTCTTAATACAGCTTTGTCTTTATGATGGGTAATTAGTTCTCCACTTTGAGCAAGCCTTTTTGTATAAACCGAGTGTGGTTCAAACCGCATTATGGTAAGATATGAAACCGTAGATGTAATTATTAAAGGAATAAACATTCCATACCCACTTGTAATTTCAGCAGTAAGAAAAATACCGGTAAGCGGAGCATGCATCACGGCCGCCATCATTCCAGCCATTCCTGCCAAAGCAAAGTTATCTTCCGGCAATCCGAGCGAATACAAGGTGTTTAAAAGCTTGATAAGAAAATATCCTCCTACAGCTCCCAGAAAAAGTGTAGGTGCAAAAATACCTCCAATTCCTCCTGAACCTGTGGTAGCAGACATGGCAAAAACTTTAAAAATCAGCAATGCACCAAGGAATATCAACATGGCATAAGGACTATCCTGCCAGTGAAAAAACAAAGTATGATTAAAAAGACTGGTTCCTTCTCCGTTAAAAATTGAAATAATACTACTATAGCCTTCACCCCAAAGCGGTGGAAATATAAATATCAATAAACTCAGAACAAATCCCCCTATTAATAATCTGTAAATCCAACTTTTAATGGAGGAAAACTTAGCTTCGAGAAACATTGCTGAACGTGTAAAATAAAAACCCAGAAGGCCCGTAAAGACCCCTAAAATAATGTAATAACCAACATTTTCTATTTGAAATGGTAATACATTGGTAAACCTTAGTAAAACATCCTCTCCCATAAAAAAATAGGAAAGTGCGGTAGCTGAAACTGCAGAAATTAATAAGGGAACTAAATATACCATAGTTAGGTCAAGCATCAGTACCTCAAGGGTAAATACAATTCCGGCAATAGGAGCGTTAAAAATACCTGCTATTGCACCTGCTGCGCCACACCCGACCATCAAGGTGACATACTTGTTATTCAATTTAAAGAATCTTGCCAGGTTTGAGCCTATGGATGCTCCCGTTAATACAATTGGTGCCTCAGCTCCTACCGAGCCTCCCAGACCAATTGTCAACGAACTGGCAATCATTGAACTATATGTATTATGTGGCTTTAACTTACTGTTCTTTCGTGAAATTGAAAACAGAATTTTTGCTACACCGTGTCCAATATTTTCTTTAATAACAAATTTTACAAATATTACAGTAAGAAATATACCAATCATCGGATAAATAAGGTACCAGTAACTTATCGAATCCACAGCAATTAAAGATGTAATTTTTTCAGCAACAAAATGTATAAGGTTTTTAAGAATCAGTGCTGCAAATCCTGAAAGCAAACCAATAAACAAACTAAGCAGGTAAATAAATTTACGTTCGGAAATGCTTCCAATACGCCACACTACTAGCTTATTCATCCAGATTTTATAATTACGTCGAAATAGTATCTTAAACGTGCGAAACATCTATAATTTGTTTTCGATATTTTGTAAAAACCTGTGCCCGGGAAACAAAGCCAATGTATTTTCCTTCATCTATTACTGCTAAATTGTAACGTCCTGAAGTTTCAAACTTATGGGCCACTGTTTCCATATTATCATTAGAACCTATAAAATATTCAGGCATATACATCAATTCACTGATTTTGATTTTATCGTATAAATCGTGTTTAAAGATAATATCCCGTACATCGTCCATTTTTACCATTCCCACCATAAATCCATTTTCATCCACAACCGGAAAAAGATTTCGGTGGTTTCGAGAAATGGCTTCGGTTAAATCACGTAATGTAGCATTTGGTGACAGGATTTCAAAATCAGTTTCAATCAATTTTTTTACTTCAAGCAACTGTAAGGCATTGGCATCTTTATCATGGGTTAAAAGTTCTTTTCTTCGGGCTAATTGTACATGATAAACAGAATTAGGAGTGAAAGTACGTACGATGATATAAGCAAAAGTTGCAGTAATCATTAGCGGTACAAACAACTTATAACCACCTGAGATATCAGCAATTAAAAAAATCCCTGTTAAAGGAGCATGAAGTACTCCGGCTATCAAACCCGCCATTCCAATTAATGCAAAGTTATTTGTATTTATATTCCTGATACCGAAAATATTCACAATCTGGGCAAATAACATTCCCGTATTTACGCCCATAAACAAAGTCGGGGCAAAAATTCCACCAACCCCTCCTGCTCCAAAAGTTAAAGAAGTTGCAATAATTTTAAGTAAAATAACTGTGGTTAATAAAATCAAAGCAGCCCATAGTTCATCCTTAAAATTGTAAAATAAACTGTTATCAAACAGATAACTTAAATCCCCGCTTAAGCATTTATTTATCGACTGATAGCCTTCACCAAAAAGCGATGGGAAGAAAAATATGAGAATCCCTAATCCAATTCCGCCAAAAACCAGTTTTGATAGGTTTGTTTTAAGTTTATCAAATAAACTTCCGATATACATGTACATTTTTGTAAAATATACCGAAACAAATCCCGCTAATATTCCCAACAAAATATAATAAGGTAAATCAGCCAGTTCAAAAGCTGTTTGTACATTAAACGGATACAATACGGTTTGTCCGAGAAAAAAATATGATGTTAAAACAGCAGTTGCTGAAGCCAGTAACAAGGGCACAAGAGAAAAAACTGTAAGGTCGATCATAATCACTTCAACAGCAAAAACTATTGCTGCAATAGGTGCTTTAAAAATGGCAGCCATTGCACCTGCACAAGCACAACCAAGTAATAAAATCGTGTTTTTGTAGTTCAATCTTAAATTTTCGGCAAGCCATGCCCCCCATGCAGTACCCGTTGCAACAGTTGGTCCCTCCAGTCCAACAGAACCACCAAAGCCTACTGTTAAAGAGCTTGTTATTACAGAAGAATATAAATTGTGTTTTCTAATTCGTCCTTTGGTTTTTGATATACTATGAAGAACATTTGGAATTCCATGTCGGACCGGCCTTCTTAAAATATATCGTATAAAGAAAACTGCCAGCACGATTCCTATAATGGGTAAAGCAAAATATATATAATTGTGTACTTCTTCAGCAATAAAAGATTCCACGACTCTTTCAGTAAGCCATACTGTATTTTTTATAATCACAGCCGCCAAACCTGCAAGTAAGCCAACAGCGATACTTAACACAGTGATAAAACCACGTTCACTCATGTTTTTAAGCCGCCATCTGTGAAACCTTGCCAAAATATGTAAATGTCTGCTCATTATTATCACAAAAGTAACAAAAGCAAAACTTTAGCAGTAGATTTATATCAACTAAAGCAGATAAACTTTTGTTATACTTAATACTACAAATAACAAGAGATTTTTCAGAACAGTATTGCAACAAATTTAATCTGGTAATCAAACATTAAACTTTAAAAATTGAATATTAAAATAACAGGAATTTCGGGGTATTTGGGTGATTTAATTGCTAAAGAGTTAGTATCCCAAAAACATGAGGTTTCAGGCATCCAAAGAAAACATATTTACGGTTCAGCTGAAA
>CAJXZG010000028.1 GCA_913063265.1 uncultured Prolixibacteraceae bacterium
TAATGTAGATGCACAACCCGTTTGCGCAGCTACAGAACTGGCTCCCGGAATAACCACTAATTGTACTGCCACATATACAGTTAAACAAGCCGATATAGATGCCGGTGGAAATATTACAAATAAAGTAACAGCAAGTTCGAATGAAGCCACAGATGTTTCTGACATACTGAATATTTCAGTTAATGGAACGGCAAGTATGACCATTGAAAAAACTTCCGCCACAACATCGGTTAATGCTGCAGGACAAATTATTACCTATAATTATTTGGTTAAAAATACAGGTACAAGAACGCTAACCGGCATTTCCTTAAATGATGACAATGTAGATTCCCAACCTACATGTTCTTCAGGTACATTGGCACCGGGAGAAACTGCAAGCTGTTCTGCACCTTATACAGTAAAACAATCTGATATTGATGCTGGTGGGAATATTACAAATAATGTTACAGCAAGCTCAAATGAAGCACCAAATGTAAGCGACAAACTTGAAATTCCTGCAAATGGAAGTGCATCAATGACAATCGATAAATCCTCAAATACAAATTCTGTTAGTAAAGCGGGTAAGATTATTACATATAATTACGTTGTTAAAAATACAGGTACAATTACCCTTACCGGAATTTCCCTGTCAGATGATAATGTGGATGCCCAGCCTTCCTGCGTTTCAACATCACTTGCCCCAGGTGCAAGCACAACCTGTTCAGCTACTTATACTGTAACTCAGGTCGATATTGATGATGGCGGTAATATAAGCAACACCGTTACTGCAAGTTCTAATCAAGCATCCAATGTTACAGACAAACTCGACATTGCGGTAAACGGAACTGCTAATATGACTGTTGATAAATCATCTACTACAACTTCAGTAAATGCAGCGGGACAAACTATTACTTATAATTATTTGGTAAAAAATACCGGAACAATAACACTAACAGGAATTTCTCTAAGTGATGACAATGTGGATTCACAACCATCATGCTCTGCAACAACATTGGCTCCGGGAGCATCAACAAACTGTTCTGCAAAATATACGGTTAAACAGACGGATATTGATGCAGGTGGAAGGATCACCAACAATGTTACGGCCACTTCAAATGAAGCACCTGATGCAAAAGATAAATTGCAGATACCTACAAATGGAACTGCAGTAATGACCATTAACAAAACCTCCACAACAACCTCAGTTAGTTCTGCCGGGCAAACAATTACATACAACTATCTTTTAAAAAATACCGGGACAAGAACTTTATCAGGAATTTCTCTGTTCGACGATAATGTGGATGCACAACCTATCTGTATTTCAACGTCTTTGGCACCAAATGCAACAACAACCTGTACAGCGTCTTATACTGTAAAACAATCAGACATTGATAATGGTGGCAATATTACCAACATTGTTACAGCAAGTTCAAACGAAGCGCCAGATGTCAGTGATAAACTCGACATCTCTATCAGCGGGACTCCTTCTATGACTATTAGCAAAACATCTTCTACAACCTCAATAACAACAGCCGGGCAAATTATTACTTACAATTATCTTGTAAAAAACACGGGTAATACAACACTTACAGGCATTTCGTTAAACGATGATAAAGTTGATTCACAACCTGTATGCGGCACCACAACTCTGGCTCCCGATGAAAGTACCAACTGCTCTGCTGCTTATACTGTTACTCAGACGGAAATCGATGGAGGAGGAATGATAACCAATAACGTTACCGCCAGCTCAAATGAAGCACCGAACGTTAGTGATAAACTTGATATTCCAATAAACGGAACTGCCTCAATGACTGTTGATAAAACTTCGGCTACAACCGTTGTAAACAATGCAGGCCAGGTTATTACATACAATTATTTATTGAAAAATACTGGTAGCAAAACTATTACAGGAATAATTCTGACAGACGACAACATAGATACTCAACCCCTATGTAAAAAAACATCATTATCTCCGGGTGAAACAACAACTTGTTCTGCAACTTATACAGTTACACAGAACAATATGGATAACTTAACAAATATTACCAATAACATCACGGCAAGCTCAAATGAAGCTCCTGATGCCATTGATAATTTAAGCATTCCTGTAAGCAGTGTTGCTTCACTGTCATTAGAAATTCAATCAGTGACTAACTCAGTAAATTCAGCAGGGCAAGTAATCACTTATGATTATATAATCAACAACACCGGCAACACAAGCATTACCGGTATAGAATTAAATGATGACCTTGTTGACAATCAACCTACATGTTTATCTTCTTCCTTGAAACCGGGAGAATCAACAACATGTTCTTCTGTTTATACTGTTAAGCAAGAGGATGTAGATGCCGGTGGAAATATTAAGAATAATGCAACAGCAAGCTCCAATGAAGCTCCTGATTCGAATGACAACTTTGAAATAGCGGTAATTCAGGAACCTAAAATTGCTATCATCAAAAATAGTACTTTTGATGACACCAACAATGACGATCGGTCAAATGTTGATGAAACCATTAGTTATTATTATACCGTTGAAAATGTAGGAAATGTTACTCTTTTTGACATTTCCGTACTGGAATCGGCGGCAACTTTTTCCGGTACCGGCACATTGCCTGTACCTGTTTATGAGACCGGTGGATCAGAATTAGGAGGAAACAGCAACGCACCAGACTTAACGGTAGGAGATATAGTTTCGTTTAAGTCTTTGTACAAGATTACACAATCTGACATTGACCATGGTGAAGTAAGCAATCAGGCACTGGTTATTTCAAAAGGTCCGGCATTAAATGATATCGAAGATTTATCGGATAATAACAACAACAACGAAAATGAACCAACGATAACTCGATTATTACAGGTACCACAAATTAGATTGGAAAAAACAACCGAAGCACTTGGTTTTAGTTACTTTGAGGAAGAAATAAAATACAAAATCAGCATTGAGAATACAGGGAATGTTACTTTAAACGATGTTATTGTTTCGGATATAAAATTAGGTTTTTCAGAAACGGTTTCAAGTTTTGTCCCCGGCTTTTTAGAAACTTTCGAAATAAATTATATTGTTACTGAAACTGATATAAATAATGGATTTATAGAAAATACGGCTAATGTTGATTTTGAGTTTAATGGAAAGAGTTACAACCTGAACTCCAGTATAAATCTTACTGCATTCCCACCGCCTCTGGTAAATAACGATCGCAATACAGGAAATTTGCCTGGCAACGGAACAATTGTAAATATTTTAACAAACGACAGACTTCATGACGGAAGTAAAGCGACTTTTGAAAATACTACTGTTCAATTAGTTAATCCTGAAAACGGCAATCCTTCCGCTAATCCGATTGAGTTAGTTATTGCAGGAGAAGGAACCTGGATTTATAATGAATCTACCGGTGAATTGGTGTTTAATCCTGAAGAGGGTTTTACAACAGACCCCTCTGATATTGAGTACATATTAACTGAAACAAGTACCAGATTAAGTAATAATGCGACCGTAACTGTTGAATATACTGAACAACCTCCATTTGCCGGAGATGATAGTAATTCCGGAAACAGGCCTGGTAACAATGCCAGAATCAATATTCTTAACAATGATAGAATAAGTGATTTAAGTAAAGCCACAACAAGCAATACAATAGTTGAGCTGATAGATCCGAAAACTCAAATACCGGCAACAGATCCACACCGTGTTGGAGTTGCTAATGAGGGATTATGGACCTATAATCCAAACTCGGGCCAGTTGACTTTTAATCCAGCAATTGGTTTTACAACGGATCCTTCACCATTGGTATACATACTTACGGAAAAATTAACCGGACTTAAAGCTGAAGCAACAGTAGTGGTAGATTATATTGGTGCTGATCCTGTTGCAACAAATGATTTTAGCTCAAACCATTTGCCGGGAAATAAAGCAACATTAAATATTTTGGAAAACGATGAATTGAGTGATGGAAGTCAGGCTACAACCAATAATACAACTGTTATTTTAATTAATCCGGATACAGGAGAGCCATCCTCTACTCCAAATGAAATATCAGTAGAAAATCAAGGTTTATGGAATTATGTACCGGGTACGGGAGATATTACTTTTACACCTGAATCGGGTTATACAATTGATCCAACTCCTATACGATATTTACTGAAGGAAAACTCAACAGGTCTTACAGATGACGCAACAATTTCTTTTGATTATGAGGCAAAAAGTCCAAGTGCCCAAAACGATAGTACTTTAAATAATTATCCGGGAAACAATTCAATTGTCAATATTCTTCAGAACGATCTTTTAAGCGATGGTAGTCAGGCTACAGTTTTAAATTCCTCAATTAATTTAGTCGATCCTATTTCTGGCAAACCTTCTGCTACACCAAACGAAATAAAAGTTGCCGGCATGGGAACATGGCTTTATAAACAGTCTATAGGAGAAATTACTTTTGATCCGGATGAAGGTTTTACTTCAAATCCTTTACCAATAACATATATATTAACAGAAAATGTTTCAGGATTTAGTGACGAAGCAATTGTGATTATTGAATATGATATAGTCCCACCCGATGCGCAAAACGACAGTAGCCTGAATAATACTCCGGGAACCGAAGTAATTGTAAATATATTAACCAACGATAAATTGGGTGATGGCAGTCAGGTTACAAGGCTTAATACAGAAATTAAATTAATCGATCCTTCAACAGGAAATCCTGCAAATCAACCAAATCAAATTGAAATTCCGGGCGAAGGAATATGGAATTATTCAGCTGCAAGCGGTCAATTGAAATTTACTCCAAAAGAAGGATTCACAATCGATCCAAAACCAATAAAGTATTTACTTATAGAATTGTTAACAAAACAATCGGATTATGCAACAGTTTCGATAGGTTACGATGAGTTACAGCCAGTAGCAACAGATGATATAAGCATTGAAAACGTTCCTGGAAATAATACCTCTTTAAATATTATTACAAATGACAAGTTGAGTGATGGAAGTCCTGCAACTTTATCGGAATCTGTTATAAATCTATTAGATCCGAAAACAGGAAATCCAACAAGTACAGCAAATCAGTTAATTGTTGAGGGGCAGGGAGTCTGGCGCTTTTCTCCGGCTACAGGGATTCTTACTTTTACACCTGAAAAAGGATTTACATCTGACCCAACACCTATATTTTATAAACTTACTGAAACACTTACGGGATTAAGTGATGAAGCTAAAGTAACCTTTAATTATCAGGAAGAAAAACCTGACGCGGCTGATGATATCAGCTCAGGAAATGAAGTCGGGAGAAGTGTAACAATAAATATAATTGTTAATGACAAGTTGAGCGATGGAAGTGCAGCAATAATTGCAAAAACTTCTGTGGTGCTTATAGATCCTGTCACATTAAATCCAACTTCAACACCAAACAAAATAACAGTTGACGGTCAGGGAAACTGGCAATATGTTCCGTCTTCAGGTTTGCTGACATTTAATCCTTTAGGTGATTTTACTTCGAATCCAACACCAGTTATATATCGGTTAACCGAGCTAGTAACCGGATTAAGCGATAGTGCAAAAGTAACTGTCAATTACAATAAAAAACAACCAAATGCAGAGAATGATCTCAGCGAAGAAAATTTAGCAGGAAGTACCGTTATTATTGACATTTTAAATAATGATCAAATCAGTAATGGCAATCAGGCAACTGTAAAAAATTCGAAAGTTGAATTACTGGATAGTGATACAGGTACTAGTGGTGATAATCCAAATAAAAAAATTATTGAAGAAGAAGGTGTATGGGAATACGATGTTGAAAGTGGAAATCTTTCTTTTACACCAGAAGCTAATTTTAAAGGAAATCCAACGCCAATACAATATAAACTTACTGAATTATCAACGGGATTAAGTGACAATGCAACTGTATCAGTCACTTATAACAACGAAATTATAAATAATCCACCAGTTGCGGTTGAAGATGAATTTATTTTTGGTGATTGTAATTCAGTTTTACTTGATGTACTTCAAAACGATTATGATCCTGAAAATAGTGTTTTAACAAATGTAAAAATTGTTATTAATCCGGATTACGGATTACTTGTAAAGAACAACGACAATACTTTCACATACACACCGGAAAGGGATTTTGAGGGTGTTACCAATTTTACTTATCAGGTTTGTGATGATGCTGTTTCTCCTGCTTGCGATACAGCAACAGTTTCCTTATACATGTATGTTGATACAGACTGTGACGGAATTATAAATATTGATGACATTGATGATGACAGCGATGGATTGACTGACCTGGAAGAAGGTAACGAACAAGTGGATACAGATAATGATGGCATCCCTGACAGTTTTGACATTGATTCGGATAATGACGGTATTGTTGACAATATTGAATGGCAGGAGGAGTCTAATTATAAAGTACCATCTCAGATAGATTCAAATTTAAATGGAATGGATGATGCTTATGATGCTGAAATAATCGGAAGTTCTCTGCCAATTTCAGATGTTGACAACGATGAACTGTCAGACTATTTGGATCAAGATTCCGATAACGATAATATTCCGGATTCAAATGAAGGCCATGATGCTAATTTTGATGTTATTGCAGATTTGGTTCCGACGCTGTCAGACATGGATCTGGATGGACTGGATGATGTATATGATATTATTAACGGCTGGAATAATATTGAAAATTCAATAGGGAGTAATGCACCTTTACAGGATTATGATAAAGATAATATTCCCGATTGGAGAGACAATGATGATGATAATGACGGATATCCAACCACAGGTCCTGAAAATAAATTTTCCACAGATGATGGTATTGTTTTTATTCCAAATATTTTCTCTCCTAACGATGATGGTATTCAGGATTATTTCAGAATAAAAAGCATTGAAAACTATCCGGATGCAAAAATTGAAATTTTTAATCGTTGGGGAAAATTAGTATTCGAACTGGAAAATTACGGGAATACAACAAAATGGGGAGAAACAGGTGCCTGGTGGAATGGACGTGCTAATAGCGGAATAAAAGTTGGAGATAAGGTTCTGCCCTCAGGTACATATTTTTATGTCCTGCACTTAAACGACGGAACAGATCCAAAAAATGGTTTTATCTATTTAAGCAGGTAGTCAGAAATTAGAATGAAAAAGAAAATAATGATTTTTCAATTAAATAAATTCAAAATAATACTAATAATTCTTTTACTGATCCTATTGGTAAAATTATCTTTTGCTCAACAGGATCCTATGTTTACTCAATATCATTTTAATACTCAAACGTATAATCCGGCCTATGCAGGTACATGGAAAAGTTTAGGTTTTATGGTTTTGGGGCGACATCAATGGACAGGCATTGACGGAGCGCCTGAAACTTATACTTTTTCAGTACAATCAAACACTAAAAATGATAAGGTTGGCCTTGGTCTAAATTTCATTAGTGACAAGGTTGGAATGGAAAAACGACACAGTTTGTTTGGTGATTATTCGTACGGACTAAAGATTGACGAGAATTCGATGTTAAGACTGGGAGTTAAATTTGGTGTTTCAAATTACAGAAATAATCTTTCAGACTATCAACAATACCCGGGTGAACAGGATCCAACTTTGATTGGTGATATTGAAAATCATTATATGCCAAATTTTGGTGTTGGAGCATATTGGTTCTCAGAGAATTTCTTTTTGGGTTTTTCAATACCTAAAATACTGGAGAACTCCGTTGATGATAGTAACAGCAACCTGAATCAAACAGAGATTCGCCAATACTATTTAAGCGGTGGTTATGTATTTGATTTTTCAGAGAGTTTCCAGTTTAAACCAACGTTTCTTACAAAAGCAACTGTTGGCTCACCGATTCAATTTGATATAACTGCAAACTTTTTAATGGCGGAGAAAGTTTGGTTAGGTGCTATGTACAGGGTTGGTGATGCTTTTGGTTTCATCGCACAATGGATTTTTGATAAGAAATTGCGAATTGGATATGCATATGACTATACAACCTCTGAATTACAAAGATTCAATAACGGTACGCATGAAGTTATGGTTTCGTATGAAATTGGGGTTAAAAGAAAATGGAGTAAACCAAGAATGTTTTAACAAATAAAAAGCTAATAATTGGAAATTTGAAATTTCTTTATAATTAACAATGAAAAACATTTGCCTTTATATTATTCTAATTTTTAGTTCTATAATTTGTTTGGCACAAAAAAATCGAACCGTGTTTGACGATGTCCAATATAATATTGAAACGGTGAGTTTGATTAATTCAGTTGCCAGTGATATTTCACCTTTATTTATCGGAGATTCTTTGTATTTCTCAGCGGTTGATGACAAATTCTTTAACAAATCCAAACATGTAAAAAATAATACTGATTTTTACAATATATATTCGGCAGGTATAAATAGCAGAGGTCTTGTTTCATCGCAGAGAAGAGCAGTGCCCGGATTTGGTAATGATTTTCATGAAGGTCCGGCAGATTATTGCGAGGCAACAGGTGAATTATTTGTAACCGTCAGCAATGTTAATGATTACGATAGAATCCAAAAAATGGTCCCTGTTGAAAATATCAGATTGGAACTTGCAATAATGAAAAAACTGAATGGAAAATGGAGATTAATTGAAAAATTACCATTTAACGATAACAAATTTCATTTTGCACAGCCTGCAATAAGTGTCACAGGTGATACTTTAATTTTTTCCAGTGACTTAAAACCAAATTTTGGGAGTTCAGATCTTTTTATGTCAATAAGGAATAATAACCAATGGTCTGCTCCGGTTAACCTTGGTAATAAAATTAACACTCCCGGAAATGAACTTTTTCCTACATTTATAAAAAACAATATTTTGTCTTTCGCATCAAACGGTCAAACTATCAATAAGGGAGGACTAGATATTTACTATTCAGATTTTCCTGAATATACAGAGATAAAAAGTTTTGGTAGACCAATAAACACGTCTTCCGACGATTTTGGACTTATTGTCCATAAAAATAATTCCGTCGGATATTTTGTGTCTAACAGAAATAAAAAAAGTGAAGATGATATTTTTAGGTTAGATATAAAAAAATTATATAAAAATTTTAGTGGAAGAATTGTTGATATGAACACTAATACTCCAATTAGCAATGCAGCTCTTATTTTTTCAATGTGTGGAGGAGGAACTATAAATACCGTATTAACAAATGCTGATGGTTATTTTATAAATGAAATAAGCAGCAATGAATGTATTCAAGTTGAAGTAATCGCTGAGGGATATGAAAGTAAAACCGCTGACATATCGGGATTTAACAATCTAAATTTCAAACTAAAGTTAAATCAATATTACGAAATTTTAGCTCTCGATGCAGAAACGAAACTACCAATTGATAGCGTTTCGATTACCAGCAATAACGAAATGAATTTCTATACCAGTAATACAGGAAATATTTCAATATCACCACCAATTCCGGACACGACCATCTTTACTTTTCAAAAAGATGGATTTATAACACAGGAAATGATTCCAACTCCTATTGAGAATAGGGCGATGACTAAGGATACAGTTTTCCTGCATAAAAAACAACTGAACGAAGTTTTCTTTAGAAAAAGTGTACTTGCAAATTCCGATGAATTAAAGATCCTTCAGGAATCCACATTAATATATACTCAAGTTATTAAGATTTTAAAACTGAACAGGGATCTAAAAATTGAATTAGGTTGGCATTCAGATTCAAGAGGCAGCTCTTCAGATAATAGAAGACAAACCAAAAACCGATCGGTTTTTGCTGTAAGTTATCTTGTAAATAATGGCATTTCAAAAAACAGGCTTGTTGCCAAAGGTTACGGTGAAAGTCAGTTACTTAACAGATGTAGAAACGGAGTTGAATGTTCTGAGGAAGAACACGCAGAAAATAGAAGAATCGAATTAAAAATAATAGGATTTGTAGATCCTGAACAAAAGACCTCACAGGAAGACAATCAGAAGTCGGGTGATCAATAAATATTGATTTTAAACAAAAGTATTCTTTGCCTTTAATGAAAGAAAAAATAAGCCATTAAAATTGCAGCAACTATTCCTGCAAAATCGGCAATTAAACCGCAAACTACTGCATATCTCGTATTTTTTATTCCGACAGCACCAAAGTATACAGCTAAAACATAAAATGTTGTATCGGTAGCGCCTTGCAGTGTGCTTACAACCTTTCCAACAAAAGAATCTGCACCATAAGTAGTCATGGCTTCAACCATCATTCCTCGTGCCCCGCTGCCACTAAGCGGTTTCATTAATGCAGTGGGTAAAGCAGGTGTAAAATCCGCATTTATCCCAATTTTTTGAAATCCCCAGGTAAAACCGGAAACAATCCAATCCAGGGCTCCCGATTCACGAAAAACTCCGATAGCCACCAAAATAGCAACCAGGTACGGAATAATTTTAACTGCCACTTTAAAACCATCTTTTGCACCTTCAATAAAAGTTTCATACACATTTACTTTTCTGATGAGCCCCATCAAAATAAAACTGGCAATTACTGAAAAGAGAATTACGTTACTCGCTATATTTGATATTACTGTAACAGACTCTTTATCCAAGGTTGAGAGGTACCAGATTAAAGCTATTATAAAAGCAGTTAAACCGCCCAAATAGGCTAAAACATCCTTATTAAAAAGATTTATTTTCTGGTAAATCGCAACTGAAATCAAACCGGCAAGTGTTGAAAAAAATGTCGCAAGAAGTATAGGTATAAAAATATCTGATGGATTTGCTGCTCCCAGTTGAGCCCGATAAACCATTATACTGACCGGAATAATAGTTAATCCTGATGTATTTAAAACCAAAAACATTATTTGAGCATTCGATGCACTTTTTTTATCCGGATTGGTTTCCTGCATCTCTTTCATTGCCTGGAGCCCCATTGGAGTTGCCGCGTTATCGAGGTTCAACATATTGGCTGCAATATTCATCATAATGGGTCCATAGGCCGGATGATCTTTGCCAAGTTCGGGAAACAGCTTATTAAAAAACGGACCGATGGCACGGGAAAAGATGGCTACTACCCCACCCTTTTCTCCTATTTTCATAATTCCCATCCATAGCGTTAAAACTCCGGTAAGACCCAGTGAAATCTCAAATCCTGTTTTTGCCATGTCGAATGTTGAATTCATCATGGCCGTGAAAACTTCAGTATCACCAAAAAAAATCAAACGTACCAAACCAATTATAAATGCTGATAAAAAGAAAAATACCCAGATATAGTTTAATGCCATATTAAAAGAGTAAAGAGTAATAAAAAAGCGAGCAAAGGTATTAACATATTGTCCCTATTCCCCACCCTTGTATTTCACCTGTTTTTAAATTTTGTTTTCAAAATCTTTCGACAAATTCTCAATTTCTTCAATTGTTGGTTCTCCGGAAAAGACTGCTAATCTGTATCGAAAAATCGCCTTTTCACCTTTTTCAATCGAGAAGTTCATTGTATTCTCTCCTTTTGAAAATACTTCCTGTCCAAGTGTATTGGCTGCAAAAAGTCCATATCCTCGGGCATGCCAATAAGTTGGATATCCTGCATTCCCCGGATGATCGAATATTACAATGGCTACTTTTTCTCCGTTTATAATTCCAAAAAGTTTCATCCATTTTGCACGCGTTCCCCATACTTCGCCTCCACTAATTCCTTCACTGTTCAAATAATTACCATTTGCAATATTATCTGTCGATGCCTCAACCTCGGTTATATTTCCATGAGAATCTGTTAGTTTTACTTTTCCTGTTGCCGGAAGTTCCAATTCACGTGTTACTCTAATCGCAAACATCCCTTCCTTGTTATCTTTTAAATTTACTTTTCCGTTTTCAGCTTTCAAGGTGGTTGTTCTGTCTATAATTCTGGTTTTTCCTTTTATTGAAAAGGTAAACTCCGTTGTTTCATGCAGTAACTGATTTCCTCGATTATCCTTCCAAAGAGCTGTTGCTAACAGAGTTGCTTTCCCCTTCTCTGATTCTTTACTTATTATCGATTCATGAACTATTGTACCATAGTTTGCCGCCTTTTCTTCAGGAATTGCTTCTGAATTATTCCAGAAATCAAGGCCGTTAACATCACCATAATTGAGCCAAATCCCAATATGATGAGGATGGTCAGACCTCTCGCCTGCCTTATTTTTAAGTGGGTATTGCCGTGTTAGCTCATTCCCGCCCTCAGAAATTACAGGCCATAACACAGGTTTTTTAATGTTGTCGGGATAGATATAAGATGTAAAAAGTTTACCGCCAATTAAAACATCCACCTTTTTTTCTTCTGCCTTCGTTATCAATTCAATTCTATGTTGCCCCATCAGAGTGGATATTCCAAAAAATATAAAAAAGAAAAAGGAAATTAGTTTAATCATAATTTAAGTTGTTTAGAAAGTAGAACTCAAAATTAAAAAAAAGGGGCAACTTTTAATCAGCAATGAAAAACATTATCGAATAAGGTTTATTATAAAGTTTTAGAAGAAGCAAAATAAATACCAAATTCATAGAAATTAAATTTGAACAAACATAAAACCTCAAACGTTTTCGAATTTCAACGAAAACATATTATACTTGTAACTCATTTATAAACTAGAAGAATGAAAGTAGCATTTTATTGGATCTTAGCAATTTTAATCACCTTTGCAGCAATTATTTATCAACGTAAAACAGGACCAACTTACGACAAAAAGGTTGAAGTGACTATCGATAACCAGGTATATAATTTTAAATTGGTCAGAAGCCACGGTGGAACAACAAATGCCCCCGTTGAACTTGCAGTTGATGATCCGGAAGTTTCAGGTGTTTTATCGTACAGAATGTTTCCTACCAATAACAGCTGGACCAAAGTGGAGATGAAACGTGAAAATGAAATTCTTTCCGGCGAACTTCCAAATTTGCCTCCAGCAGGAAAATACGAATACAAAATATCGCTTTTAAAAGACGGTAAAAATTACGAGTTAACTGACGAGGCTGTGGTCATTAGATTTAAAGGAGATGTTCCCGATGGAGTTTTAATTCCTCATATTTTCTTTATGTTTTTTGCCATGTTTCTGGGAAATGTTGCCGGTATAATGGCAATTTTCAAACATAAAAATCATCAAATCTATACTACCATTACTGTAATCGCATTATTTATTGGTGGAATGATTTTAGGCCCCATTGTTCAGAATTATGCCTTTGGAGAATATTGGGCAGGTGTTCCGTTTGCATGGGATTTAACCGATAATAAAACACTTGTATCCTTTATCTTTTGGGTTCTTGCATTTTTTATGAATCGCAAGAAGGAAAGACCGGTTTATACGATTACTGCTTCGGTAGTAATGTTGTTGGTTTATTGTATTCCACACAGTATGCATGGTTCACAATTAGATCCGGAAACAGGAGAAATTATTCAAGGCTGGATAAAGCTTTATTTGTTCTAAAGAAAGCGATTTGTATAAAATATAGAACCGTTCTGTTTATATTTTAACACATACAGAACGGTTCTTTCGTTTTATTCAATTGAGCCTAATTAATCACCAATGGCGTAGATAATTTTTCTGCCTCCTCGGAGATATATTTTCTAAAACCTTCTTGAGTTTTCCACTGGTCATTATCCAATCCCCAAACCGAAAAGAAATAATGTTTTGAAGGGACACCACTTTCACATTCTCTTCCTACATAATAGGTTTCAGAAATAATATTGCTAAAACTTTTCTCAGGAACAGTTTTGTAACCCAGTTTAAAAAAATTAATATCAGTCGTTCTCCCGATTTTTCCAAGGTCGGAAGTTGGCACAATTGCAGCCATACCTAACTCATCTTTGTTTAAAGACTGAACCCCATGTGTTCCGATACAAGTAAAATCGCCTGCCTCAAATTTAAATGGCTCTTCTTTTAAATGACTGGTAACTATTCCGGTAACAATTTGGTCTCCTTCAGAACATCCGGTAAAAGTTACATCCGATTCAAACCAGTATTTGCCTGGATAAATTGAGATCCTTTCAACTGCTTCCAGCATTTCGCCATCTATATTCCAGCCTGAATACCTCAATTCAAAAACAGAACGAACCGGGCCTTCAACAATTTTCTGATATTCATAAACATCGGTCGAACCTAATCTGAAAAGAGAATCGTTTTTGAGTATTGCCAAACCACCTGAGCCCATTGAACTTCCGCAATGCAAGACATCCATTCCCCAATCATTCAGGTCATGATAATTACCCATTTCCGGAGTGTGTAATTTATCCAGAATCAATTCGGGTTTTAGCTTGCCAAACAGGTCTTTTACATTACGACAATCAAAATAGTTTCGGAATCCGATTTTATCGTTTTCCCAATTTACACTTTCGGCCTGAGCGATTACTTCAAAACCATCGTTGCATGGAAGTGCCCTGTACGAATCCACTTCCTTGTAAGTATGATCGTCCTGAATAATACCAAGACGCAAATTGGTCCGTTTTTCAAATTCAGGATATTTTTCTTTTTCAACAAAATCAATTTCAATTTTTTTGGTTTCCCCGGCTGCAAAATCTGCAATAAAAACGGCTTCATCCCAATTCCCATCTCCATTTAAATCGTCAAGTTGGTTTGCCAGAATTTTATCGTCTGCTTTAAAAACAGGAAGTAAACCTTCTTCCATGGTCACTTTTTCAGAAAGTTGATCTTTACTCAGAATGATAACTTCATCAGCTCTTTCAACATCCATCGGATTTGATATCGTTAAACCGGCTTCATGCGAACAGGAAAAAAGAAGGATAGAAATCAGTAAAGCAAATATTGTTCTCATATTATTCAGGAATTTCGTTTTCTCCTTTTACATAACCAAAATTGGCCAGAATACCACCATCAACATAAAGTACGTGGCCATTCACAAAATCACTGGCTTTTGATGCCAAAAAGAGCGCTGCATTTCCAACATCTTCGGGTTCTCCCCAACGGTTTGCAGGTGTACGTGTCATTACCAAATCGTTAAAAGGGTGATTGCCTTCTCGTATCGCAGCCGTCTGAGAAGTTGCAATGTAACCCGGCCCAATACCATTAATCTGGATATTATATTTGGCCCATTCGCAGGTCATGTTTGCGGTAAGCAATTTTAATCCACCCTTTGCTGATGCATAGGCAGAAACTGAATTTCGACCGTAAACGCTCATCATTGAGCACATATTTATAATTTTTCCAGACCTTTTTGAAATCATCTTTGGTGCTATTCGTTTTGCAACAATCAGCGGCGCAACCAAATCTACATCAATCACTTGTTTGTAGTCTGCAACAGCCATATCTAAAATTGGAATTCGTTTTATAATTCCCGCGTTGTTTACCAGAATATCAACATCTCCTACTTCCTTTTCAATTTTTGAAATACCACGATCCACATCCTCTTCACTGGTAACATTGAAATTTAAAGTATACACTTCGATTCCTGATTTTTTATACTCCTCCTTACACTCTTCTAACTTTTCATCCGAAATATCATTAACGCATATTTTTGCTCCTGCCTGTCCAAGTACCTTTCCAATTGCCATGCCTATACCATGCGTTCCTCCTGTAATTAAAGCAACTTTTCCTTTAAGGTTAAATAATTCCTGTATCATGTTTTATATATGTTTTGGTTGATGAAAAATAATTTTGCTATCTCAGTTCTGTTGGTGCAATAGCATCCATATCTGTATAATCCAGGTTTTCACCAGCCATTCCCCAGATAAAGATATAATTGCTTGTTCCTGCCGCTGAGTGTATCGACCAGTTGGGTGAGATTACTGCCTGTTCGTTTTGCATCCAGATATGCCGGGTTTCCTGCGGTTGCCCCATAAAATGACAAACAGATTGTCCTTCAGGAACATTAAAATAGAAATATACTTCATTTCTTCTGCTATGTAAATGCGGTGGCATAGTATTCCACACACTTCCCGGTTTCAACTCGGTCATACCCATTTGCAACTGGCAGGTTTCAACCACACCATTAATTAATAACTGATTAATATCCCGTTCATTAGATGTTTCCAGCGAACCCAGATGTAGTACATTGGCATCCTGCATGGTTACATGTTTCACAGGATACTCCTTATGTGCCGGTGCTGAATTGATATAATAATGTGCCGGATTGTTTTTGTCATCCGACTTAAAAACTACTTCTTTACTTCCTTTTCCGATATAAATGGCATCTTTAAAGTTCATTTTGTATTCTGTGCCATCAACAACAATTGAACCTGAACCGGCTACATTTATAACTCCTACTTCGCGTCTCTCACAAAAATAATCAGCTTTTAAAGGTTCTATGGTTTCTAGTTTTAAATCATCTTTTAATGGAACTGCTCCCCCAACTATATATCTTTCGATAATAGAATAAACCATGCGAATTTTTCCGGGATCCATCAGTTTTTCTACAAGGAATTCTTTTCTTATCCTTTCAGTATCGTATTTCTTAAAATCTTCAGGATGGTAATTGTACCTCTCTTCGTAAATGGTAGCCATAATTTTCTATTTTAAAGTTTACTATTTTCTATTTTCGTACAGATTAACTACTGTATAAAAGATAACACAAAAATAAAAAGTTTTTAACCAAGATGCAATCGATTGCATAAATAAATAATAATAATTAATTTCGAAGTAAAAAATAAGAAGATGGGAAATCAAAGTGAAATAACCATTCATGATATAGCAAAGAAATTAAATATCTCGGCATCAACAGTCTCCAGAGCATTAAAAGATAATCCGATTATTAGCGAGGCAACAAGAAAACGTATAAAAAAAGCTGCTGAAGAAATGGGATACCGGCCAAATATAATGGCGGCCAATTTCAGAACTAAAAGAACAAATACCATAGGTGTAATTGTTCCGTTAATAAACCGGCATTTTTTCTCATCGGTAATTAGCGGAATAGAGGAAGTTGCTTACGACCAGGGATTTACTGTAACTATTTCACAGTCGAATGACAATCTTGAAAAAGAGCAAAAAATAGCCTATACCCTGTTCTCGAATCGTGTTGATGGTGTAATTTTATCAATCGGAATGGAGACAAAAGAAATTGATCACCTTCAACTTTTTGCTAACCGCAAGGTACCAATGGTTTTTTTCGACCGAATCGTCGAGGAGATTGAAACCCATAAAATAATTGTAAACGATTTTGAAGGTGCTTACAAAGCAACCCAACATTTGATTGAACAGGGTGCAAGCAGAATAGCACATATCGGAGGCCCCTTAAATTTGAAAATTTATGAAAACCGGCAAAAAGGCTATTGTAAAGCATTAAGTGATGCTGGAATAGAAGTCGACAATTCACTTATTATCAACGGCAACCTTAGACGTGATGATGGTTATAAAGCAACTAAAAAACTAGTTCTTGCAGAAAACAGGCCGGATGCAATTTTTTGTGCAAACGATACAACTGCGTTAAGTGCAATTATTTTCCTGCAGGAAAACGGAATAAAAGTACCGGAGGAAGTAGCAATTGTAGGATTTAGTAATGAACCATTTTCGCAAGTAGTTACTCCAACTATCAGTACTATTAGACAACCCGGATTTCTGATTGGAAAAAAGGCTGCCGAACTTATTATAAAACAAATAAACAGTAACAAAAAATCAGTCGTTTACGAAACTATTGTGATGCCAACAGAACTGATTATAAGAGAGTCTTCAAAAAGGAAGAAATAATTACTCCGCCCCCAAAAAGAAGTGAACAGCAAAAAATCTTTCTTTGAAAATAAAAAAGCCCACTTGTTAAAAACAGGCAGGCTTGCAATTTTTTATTTAGTCCGATTATTCGTCAATCGAAATACATTCAACAGGGCAAACTTCAGCACAAGAACCACAGTCTGTACAAAGTTCAGCATCAATAGTATAGATATCACCCTCTGCAATTGCATCTACCGGACATTCATCAATGCATGTTCCACAAGCAATACATTCATCAGAAATTACATATGCCATAATAGCGATTTTTTTAAGTTAAACATTTTTGTTTGGGCAAATGTAGCAAGATTATATAAATATCAAACCACAGTTCCTTTTAAATTCTAAGCCTTTATAATTTTGTAACACATATATGGTTGAAAGATTCTAAACTAAGTGGATATAGATAGAGCTTGGTCACATACTTTTTGTTAAATTTGGATACTCAAAATTAATTAATGGAATTATCAAATATCACCTTTGCGTTGCTGTTAACAACCTTTGCCGGATTATCTACCGGAATTGGCAGTGCAATTGCTTTTACAGCAAAACGCACCAATACTAAATTACTAACTTTCTCATTGGGTTTTTCGGCAGGAGTAATGATTTATATTTCTTTTGTCGAAATTTTTCCTGAAGCAAAACATAGTTTTGTAAATCATTTTGGTGAGTTTCAGGGTAATTTATATACAGTAATTTCATTTTTTGGAGGGATGTTGCTTATTGCCCTTATCGATAAATTTATTCCAAATTTTGAAAACCCACACGAAATCCGTACAATAGAATCGATGGACAATACAAAAGAAGCTGCCCGGTATAACAAACTATACAGGATGGGAATTTTAACAGCTTTAGCTGTAGCTATTCACAATTTTCCTGAAGGAATTGCAACTTTTATGTCGGCAGTAAATAATCCTGCAGTTGGTATTGCTATTGCAATAGCAATCGCCATACACAATATTCCGGAAGGGATAGCCGTTTCTGTGCCTATTTATTACGCAACAGGAAGTCGTAAAAAAGCTTTTGTCTATTCATTTCTTTCGGGCCTGGCTGAGCCCGTTGGTGCCTTTTTAGCCTACCTTGTATTAATGCCCTTTATGAATGCTGAAAATTCTGAAGTAATATTCGGGACAGTATTGGCAGGTGTAGCAGGAATTATGGTTTTTATTTCACTGGACGAACTTTTGCCAACTGCGGAAGAATATGGTGAACACCATATTGCAGTTTACGGACTTATTAGCGGAATGGTGCTTATGGCTGTCAGTTTACTGTTTCTTGTTTAACAGGTCCTTCGTAATTAATTTTTTGTTTCTTTCAGGTAGAATCTGCAAACCTCAGTTAATCCGCACTTATTGCACTTTGGCTTTCTTGCCAAACAAACATATCGTCCATGTAAAATTAACCAATGGTGAGCTTTGGCAACTAATTCCTCCGGGATATATTTAACCAGTTGCATTTCAGTCTGTAAGGGATTTTTAGCGCCGGTGCTTAAACCAAGTCTGGCTGCAACCCTAAAAACATGGGTATCAACAGCCATTGCAGGTTTATTGTAAACCACCGAAGCTATTACATTGGCTGTTTTTCTGCCAACACCGGGTAATTTTTGTAACTCATCGACATCTTCCGGTACTTTTCCTCCAAATAATTCAATAAGTTTTTGCGCCATGCCTACCAGGTGTTTTGATTTATTGTTCGGGTAAGAACAACTTTTTATGTAATCAAAAACCTCCGACGGTTCTGCTGCCGCCATTGTTTCCGGATTTGGAAACCGTTTTATTAAATCCGGTGTTATTTGATTAACTCTTTTATCGGTGCACTGTGCGGATAGTATAACTGCAACTATTAATTCGAACGAATTTTGGTATTCCAATTCAGTTTCAGCAATGGGCATTTCTTTTTGGAAATATTGAATTACGTGGTCAAAAAGGTCCTTTTTTCTCATTAATTATAATTTTTTAACAAAAATAACAGATTAATTTCTCTTTAATGTGTAACAAATTGGCTTTTCAGTTGTCCTATTTAATGCTAGCCGAGGATTATTTCTATCCCCTTTTTCATAGAAATAGTTTTTAAATTAGCAATTAAACAGCATAAAGCCGGAAAGAGTTCCGGCTTTTTCTTTTATTTCCTCAAATTAAATGAGTCCTTTTGAACTTTGCAAATTCTTCCCTCCTGAAAAATGATTTTATTATCTTCGGCGCGGTCAATTTAATTGCTGGTCTGTTTATGAAAAAACACAGGTTTATACTTTTTGCATTTTCAATTCCTTTAATTGTTGTTGCGATTTTTGTATTTCCAAATATAAAATGGAATTCAGAAAATAGTATTGATAAAATTAAAGAGCCCGAGGTAATTGACTACTCGAAAGAAATTATAAACGTGCTCACAAAGTTTGACAGCCTATATCAGGAAAACATCATGGAATCAGGGACAATTGGAGGTGCGGTAGTTATTACATACAAAGGGCAAATTGTAATGACCAAATGTTTTGGATTACAAAAAGCAGGTAAAAAAGATTCAGTTAATAAAAACACAATTTTTAGGCTGGCTTCTGTATCAAAAACAATAACCGGTGTTTTGGCTGCCAAGCTTGCACATAAAAACATATTTAGTCTTGATGAAAAGGTGATTGATTATATCCCAGACCTGGAGTTAATGAATGAAGAGAACACCAGTAATCTTACCATCAGACACTTATTAAGTCATACCTCAGGTCTTATTCCATATGCTTACGATGGAATGGTTGAGGATCGCGTTCCTTTAAAAAAAATTATAAGTCGCTTAAACGAAGTTGAAATTACCGGGCCACCGGGATTGAATTATGGCTATCAGAATGTAATGTTCAGCTTGTATGATATAATTGTTTCTGTGAAAACCAATAATAGTTTTTCAAATATTTTAAAACAAGAGGTTTTCGAGCCTTTTGGAATGGACAATGCATCTACTGACCTGAAAACCTTCAGACAGAGCAAAAACAAAGCTTTTCCACATGTAAATACAAAGAGTGGATTTCGATCTACAAAGTTGAATAACAGGTATTATGTGACTGTTCCTGCAGCCGGTGTAAACGCAAGTATTTCAGATATGGGAAAATTTTTATTGGCAATTACATCAAATGAAGATTCACTTTTCTCAAAAGCGGAAAGAAAAATAGTTTTTGAACCTCAGGTAAAATCTGTTTTAAAAAGAACTTACTACCGTAACTGGGACAGAATAAAAGCGAAACAATATGCAATAGGCTGGAGAATAATAGATTATAAAGATCATACAATTGCTCAGCATGGTGGTTATATTTCGGGGTACCAGAGTGAAATTGCTATTTGTGAAGAAGATGAAATAGGAATTGCTTTACTAAGCAATTCTCCAAACAGTAGTTTTTCAAAAAATGTCCCAAACTTTTTTAATCTTTATTTCGAACATAAAAATAGCTTAAAGCAGAAAATTGAAACTCAGGAAATTGTTCAGGAGACTCAATATTAAATTAATCTCATACCAATTTTCAATTTGAATTAACTTCCATTTTCTATTTTTGCCAAAAATTTAAAATATGAGACCTTTCCTGCAAGGTGAAAACCTGTCGAAAAGATTTGGAGAATTGATGCTCTTTGAGAATATTTCTTTTACAATTTTCGAAGGACAAAAAGTTGCGTTAATTGCAAAAAACGGAACAGGTAAATCCACCTTGCTGAATATATTGGCAGGTATTGACAATCCTGACTCGGGGAAGGTTACTTTGACCAATGGTGTTAAAATTGGATACTTTGAGCAAATTCCAAAACTTGAGCCTGAACACACTGTTCTTGAAGAAATTTTTAATTCTGACAATGAAAAGCTGAATACGGTAAAAGCATTCGAACTTGCGATTGCACATAATAATCAAAAGGAAATAGCGGAAATTTCTACAAAAATGGACGAATTAAATGCCTGGGATGCAGAAGTAGAAATCAAACAAATCTTAACACAATTAAAAATCCTTCAGCTTGAACAAAAAATTAACGAATTATCGGGTGGACAAAAAAAGAGAGTTGCTTTGGCAAAAGTTTTAATAAACAAACCCGAATTACTGATACTGGACGAACCTACCAATCATCTCGATTTAGATATGATTGAATGGTTGGAAGCCTACCTCGAAAAAACCAAATCAACACTTTTAATGGTTACCCACGATCGTTACTTCCTTGATCGTGTTTGTAATGAAATTATCGAAATGGAGGATAACACGATATACAGATATCTGGGAAATTACCAATACTTTTTAGAGAAACGGGATGAACGGATTGAGATGCACCAGGCTTCTGTAACTAAAGCCAAAAATCTTTTACGTACAGAGATAGAGTGGATGAGAAGAATGCCAAAAGCAAGAAGTCATAAAGCCAAATTCAGGTTAGACTCTTTTGATGAATTAAAAGAAAAGGCTTCTCAGCAATTAAAAAATGAAGTTGTAAATCTCAATGTAAAAGCTTCGAGACTGGGGAAGAAAATGGTCGAATTATATGAAGTTTCCAAGTCATTTCCCGGTGTAAAACTTATTGAAAATTTTAGTTACAAATTTTCTCGTTTTGAAAAAGTTGGAATTGTTGGAAACAATGGTACCGGAAAATCCACGTTTTTAAACCTGATCACCAATTCTCTTCAGCCAGATGCTGGAAGAATTGAAATCGGTAAAACCATTAAATTTGGCTATTATAAACAAGATGGAATTTTGTTTGACAAAAAGGAAAGGGTTATTGATGCCGTAAATAAAATTGCTGAATTTATAGTTTTTGAAGACGGCAGTAAAATGACGGCAAGCCAAATGTTGAACTATTTTTTATTCCCTCCCGAAACGCAGTATAATTTTATTGAAAAGCTCAGTGGCGGAGAACAACGAAGACTTTACCTGTGTACAGTTTTAATGCAAAATCCTAATTTTCTTATCCTGGATGAACCTACCAACGATTTGGATATTATGACTTTAAACATACTGGAAGAATATTTAAAATCGTTTGCAGGTTGTGTAATTATTGTTTCGCACGACCGATTTTTTATGGACAAAATTGTGGATCACCTTTTTGTTTTTCAGGGAGATGGAAAAATTGAAGATTTCCCCGGCAATTATACAATATACAGGAATAAAAAGATAGAAGAAGAATCTGAAAAAACCAGGAATCAGAAACAAATTTCCAAACCTGAAACATCAAAAATCAGGAATCAGGAAAAACCAAAAAAAAGAGAAAAAAAGAAATTGTCGTTCAATGAGAAACGAGAATTTGAATCTTTAGAAAAAGAACTGGCAAAACTGGAATCAGAAAAAAAAGTGTTGGAGTCATCTTTAAATTCAGGCGACTTATCTCACGAAGAATTAGTTCAAAAATCAGAGAGGTTTTCAGTAGTAAAAAACCTGATTGATGAAAAAGAATTAAGATGGCTTGAGTTAAGCGAATTAATATAAATAGGATAAATATTGTAATCGTTTATCCGGAAACCTGGTGTTACCGAATATTATTTTTTATTTGGTGTTAAAAAAATCGTCATACCAGTAAATTTGGCACGACGATTTTTTAATACAACTCCATTTATATGAAAAAGTAATATTAAATATCTTCAAAATCTACGTTTGAATAGTTGGCTATAGTTTTACCTTCGTCCAGCACTTCTTCTTTTTCTTCAACTTGCTCAACCTCGTTTGGTTCCTTTTGATTTTCATTGATGTAGTCAATTACACTGCGCAAACAATCTTCAAACTTTTGGAAATCTTCTTTGTATAAAAAGATTTTGTGCTTTTCGTAATGAAAATTTCCATTTTCCTCGTACCGTTTCTTACTTTCCGTAATGGTCAGATAGTACTCTTCTTTGCGGGTACTTTTTACATCAAAAAAATACGTTCTCTTCCCAGCTCTTACAACTTGCGAGTGAATTTCCTGATTAAACTTACTATCAGATCTTTTCTTTTCTCCCTTGTTATCAACGCTTTCCATCCTTTATTAATTTGGTTTTTGATTAAGTTAGAATCCAAAAATAAAAAAATAATTTGCATAGAATTGAAAACAATATCGAAAACAGGAAATTTTACTTAGTTTAAAATGATTCTAAGAATAGAAAAATTTTTCTGGAATATTCCAAATAAAAAAAAAGAGAGCACTTAAGCTCTCTTTTTGCTTCAATGTATTTTTTACTATTTGTAAATCTCCTTTTTGGCTGACAGCAATGTATTCTGCAATAATGAAACACGGGTCATCGGTCCGACACCACCAGGCACAGGTGTAATGTAAGAACATTTATCTGCAACATCTTCAAACAAAACATCACCCTTCAATTTCCAGCCCGATTTTGTTTTATCCGATTTAACACGGGTAGTACCCACATCAATTACAACGGCTCCGTCTTTTACCATGTTTCCTTTAACAAACTCAGGAACTCCAATCGCAGCAATTAAAATATCAGCATTACGGCAAACTTCCTCCAAATCTTTTGTACGGCTGTGTGCTACGGTTACTGTGGCATTTACGGCTTTTTGTGACATTAAAACACTTAAAGGTCGGCCAACAATATTACTGCGACCAACAATTACACAGTTTTTACCACTGGTTTCGATATTGTATCTTTTTAGCAATTCAACAATTCCGTAAGGTGTTGCCGAAATATACGATGGCAAACCGATAACCATTCGGCCAACATTTGCAGGATGAAAGCCGTCAACATCTTTTTTAGGATTTATTGCCTCTATCACCTTTTGTTCCGAGATATGTTTTGGTAATGGCAACTGAACGATAAATCCATCCAATTCATCATCGTTGTTTAACTCATCGATTTTTGATAGTAATTCTTCTTCTGTAACATCATCTTCATATCTTATCAAAGAAGATTTAAAACCCACCGCCTCACAGTCCTTAATTTTGTAGGCCACATAAGTTTCGCTACCCCCATCGTGACCCACCAAAATAGCAGCCAAATGCGGAGCTCTGCCTCCATTTTCAACAATCTTTTTTACTTCTTCTGCGATTTCCTGCTTCATTTCAGCAGCAACCTTTTTACCATCAATTAAAATCATGATTTATTTTTTTGTGTTAGAAGATTGAAGCCCGAAGCTCGAAGTAAAAAATTTAAGAACAACATACTTCGTGCTTCCGACTTCCGACTTCATGCTTTTTAGAACTTTCTTCCTCCCTGGTTCATTCCGCTCATCATTCGCTGGATATTTTTACCCTGCGAAACCATTTTCATCATTTTACGCGTTTCGTTAAACTGCTTTAATAATCGGTTTACTTCCTGAATGTTTGTTCCTGATCCATCTGCAATTCTTCTTCTGCGGCTACCATTTATTAACGAAGGATTTTCGCGCTCTATCGGCGTCATTGAATGAATAATGGCCTCGATGTGTTTAAATGCATCATCATCGATATCCATGTTTTTAATAGCCTTCCCCATTCCCGGAATCATTCCAACAACATCTTTCAGGTTACCCATTTTTTTAATCTGGCTAATCTGCTTTAAAAAGTCGTTAAAATTGAAAGTATTCTGAGCGAGCTTTTTCTGAAGTTTTTTGGCTTCTTCCTCATCAAACTGTTCCTGGGCTTTTTCAACCAATGAAACAATATCACCCATTCCCAAAATACGATCTGCCATACGATCGGGGTGGAAAACATCAAGCGCGTCTAACTTCTCGCCGGTACCAACAAATTTAATTGGCTTCTCAACCACCGAACGAATAGAAAGTGCCGCACCACCGCGGGTATCACCATCGAGTTTGGTTAATACAACTCCGTCAAAATCGAGTCTTTCGTTAAATTCTTTGGCTGTATTCACTGCATCCTGACCCGTCATTGAATCGACTACAAACAATACTTCATCCGGGTTCAAAGCATTTTTCACCGCCGAAATCTCGTTCATCATTTGCTCGTCAATCGCCAAACGACCTGCGGTATCTATAATCACCACGTCATTTCCTTTTAAACGGGCTTCTTTTACAGCGGCCTGTGCAATTTTTACCGGATCCATATTACCCTCTTCGGTATATACCGGAACGTCAATTTGCTCCCCAAGCACTTTCAGCTGGTCAATTGCAGCAGGACGATAAACATCGCATGCAACCAAAAGCGGGTGACGGCCTTTTTTGCTTTTCAGCATTTTTGCCAGTTTCCCTGAAAAAGTTGTTTTACCTGAACCTTGCAGACCCGACATCAAAATCACCGCCGGTTTACCTGTCAACTCAATATCAGTAAATTTACCACCCATCAATTCGGTTAACTCATCTTTTACGATTTTAACCATCAACTGCCCCGGTTTAACCGCAGTTAATACATGCGCACCGAGAGCTTTTTCTTTAACATCGTTGGTAAATTTCTTGGCTATTTTGAAGTTTACGTCGGCATCCAATAATGCACGACGAATATCTTTTAGCGTTTCTGCTACGTTAATTTCTGTAATAGTCCCCTGCCCTTTCAGCAGCTTAAACGACCTCTCCAGTCTGTCACTTAAATTCTCAAACATCGTTTTTTCTCTTTTGAAAATGAGGTGCAAAAATACAGTTTATAGTTTAAAGTTTAAAGCTTAATGTTCAAAGTTTAAGGAAAAAGTATTAAAACATAAAATATGCTGTTTTTTGCATTAGGGATGTCATCTATTGAAAAGATGACATCCCAGGTGTTTTGGAATTATTACAGTCTTAAAAGCTCAAAAAACAGAATCATTCTTTCAATTTTGCAAAACATACAGAGCGGTCTTTTACCGAATTTCTTTTCTACCTTTGCATTCCATAAAAATCATCAGATGAATACTACAATTCTCAATATCATATCGCAGAACCTAAGTATCAGCGAAAACCAGGTTAGTAATACCATTCAGCTTCTAAATGAAGGAGCCACCATTCCGTTTATTTCCAGGTACAGAAAAGAAAGAACTGGCAGTTTGGATGAAATGCAGGTTTTAAGCATAAAAGAACAAAACGAAAAGTTTACCGAGCATGAAAAACGAAAAGAAACGGTTTTAAAAACCATAAAAGAACAAGAACAATTAACTCCTGAATTACAGGCAAGAATTGAAAACTGTTTTGATTCGGTGGAGTTGGAAGACATTTATCTGCCATATAAACCAAAACGCAGAACCAAAGCTACCATAGCCAAAGAAAAAGGACTGGAACCGCTGGCAAAAATTATAATGAAACAATATGAACGCAGTCTGGAAACCAGGGCGGCAGCATTTTTAAACGAGAAAGTGGAATCGGTTGAGGATGCGATTTCGGGTGCGAGAGATATTATTGCCGAATGGATAAGCGAAAACGAAAAAGCAAGAAATATTGTTCGTCGGGGTTTTGAAAACAGCGCCGGAATTACCTCTAAAATAATAAAGGGCAAAGAAGAGGATGCGGCAAAATACCGTGATTATTTTGAATGGGATGAGCCTTTAAAAAAATGTCCGTCACATCGTTTACTGGCAATTCGTCGTGGAGAAAAAGAAGGTTTTCTGAGAGTTTCTATTACACCGGATACTGAAAAGATTACAGAAAACCTGAATCGTTTTTTTGTAAAAGGATTTACAACTTGTTCTGAACAGGTAGAACTGGCTGTTCAGGATAGTTTAAAAAGATTGATTCAACCTTCGATAGAAACGGAATTTGCCAACCTTTCCAAAGAAAAAGCCGACGAGGAAGCCATTAAAGTTTTTGCAGAAAACCTGAGACAATTAATGTTGGCTCCGCCTCTGGGACAAAAACGAATTCTTGCAATTGATCCGGGTTACAGGACCGGATGTAAGGTGGTTTGTCTCGATGAACAGGGCAACCTGTTACATAACGAAACTATATATCCGCACAAACCCCAGGAAGAGTTTAAAATGGCAGCGAAAAAAACCACATCGATGGTGGAAATGTACAAAATTGAAGCCATTGCCATTGGTAATGGAACCGCCAGTCGTGAAACAGAATCGTTTGTTAAAAGATTACGTTTTGATCGTGAATTACGGGTATATGTGGTGAGCGAAGATGGCGCATCAGTTTATTCTGCATCAACAGTTGCCCGGCAGGAATTTCCACAATATGATGTTACCGTTCGTGGTGCTGTTTCTATCGGCCGGCGATTAATGGACCCACTTGCAGAGTTGGTAAAAATCGACCCAAAAAGTATTGGAGTTGGCCAGTATCAGCACGATGTGGATCAGAAAAAACTAAAAAATAGTTTGGATTCTGTAGTTGAATTAAGTGTAAACTCAGTTGGTGTAAATTTAAATACTGCCAGCAAACATTTGCTTACCTATGTATCAGGATTAGGACCAACCCTTGCTGAAAATATAACCAAACATATTAAAGAAAACGGACCATTTTCTTCTCGCGAAGAATTAAAAAAAGTGGCAAGAATGGGCCCCTCTGCATTTGAGCAATCTGCAGGATTTTTAAGAATTCCGGATGCTGATAATCCGTTGGATAATTCAGGTGTTCATCCCGAATCCTACAAAATTGTAAAACAAATTGCCAAAGATTTAAAATGCGAAATCAAAGATTTGGTGCGAAACGAGGACCTGGTTTCGAAGATTGAATTTGAAAAATATGTTACCAAGGAGGTGGGTTTACCGACATTAAATGACATCAAAAAAGAACTTTTGAAGCCCGGACGGGATCCTCGTAAACCAATTAAAGTTTTTGAATTTGCCAAGGATGTGTATTCAATTAATGATTTAAGAGAAGGAATGGTTATACCCGGAATTGTAAATAACATCACGAATTTTGGGGCATTTGTAGATTTGGGAATTAAAGAATCGGGCTTAATACATATTTCTGAGATGGCAGATCGCTTTATTTCAGATCCAAACGAAATTGTAAAATTGCAGCAACATCTGATGGTAAGAATCAAAGAAGTTGATATCGCCAGAAAAAGAATTCAGTTGTCCTTGAAGGGTGCAGAACAATAGTTTCCTTTATTAATAAAAAAGTTGCTTTCTTCTCTGTGAAACTTTGTGTTTTCTCTGTGGAACTCTGTGTAAGAAGGGTTACACTAAGATACACTAAGCTATCACAAAGTAGCGCAAAGATCTAATAGATCGATATCTACACTGAAGATCTAATACGGATTAAAAGGTTTTTCAGGAATTACTATCCAACAAATAATGTAAACCAAAAGTCCCGGGAAAGCTGCAGATAGAATTGAGATTAAAACATAGGCAATTCGGATAAGCGAAACATCAGCATTAATATATTCTGCAAATCCCGCCAATACACCACCCAGAATTTTGTCGCGCGAACGATATAATTTTCTTTCTTCCATTATTTAATCCTCATCTTCTTCGTCAAGTAATTCCTCGTTTTCAAACTCTTTTTCAAGAAACTCTTCAGCAGCCTCAACAAGTTCTGTAATTAAATCTTCATCCCCGGGCTCACCATCTATCCAGTGAATTTCCTGATTGTTCCAGAAATCATCAATATCAGATTCAATAATAAAACGAGGAGTTTCAGTGTGAACTACAAAAATGGTATCCGGTGTTTCCAACGAATTGTCGGCTAGTAAAAATTTTGGTAACATGGCTTTATAAAATTTTTTATTGGAATCAAATTTACAATTAATTGTTCTCTGTTTAACCATATATCTGAAGAAAATTCAGGAAATGTTTAAATAATGTTACGGAGTAGAGCTTATGTACGTAACATCATTTTCAATAGTTTTGTGAAGTAAAAATTTTAGCACCTTGGCTTTACAGGCTGTGTGAAAATGAATATTGATGAGAAATGAAACTTTCGATTTGAAATATCGAATTATGACCCCCTTTAATTCCCCCTAAGGGGGAAAATTCCTCCCCTTCGGGGAGGTTAGGAGGGGTCAAACTTACAAATTGAAACTTTCTTTAGCCATCAACCATAAGCCAATTTCCATTTCCTTTTTATGCCACCGGGTTGAAACACGATGTAAGAAAATCTTGTTTAGAGCAGACAATAATTATTAATGTTATATATTCCAATTTTGACCAAGCAGAATTAAAATAGAATGTTATTTTTATCCGAGTTTAAAAATTACAACCTACATAATGAATAAACTAAACGATATTCTTGCGTTAATCGATGGCTATATTGGCGGATCTCAATGGTTCGTATTTCTACTTTTAGGAACCGGTCTCTTTTTTACCATCTACCTAAAATTTCCACAATTCAGATATTTAAAATACTCTTTAAAAATTGTAAGAGGGAAATTTGATAAAGAAGGTGACGAAGGAGATACATCGCATTTTCAGGCATTAACCACAGCCTTATCGGGAACTGTAGGAACCGGAAACATTGCAGGAGTAGCGTTGGCGATTCATTTGGGTGGACCGGCAGCATTGTTTTGGATGCTGGTAACTGCTGCTGTGGGTATGACCACTAAATTTGTGGAGGTAACCCTTTCGCATAAATATCGTGAAAAAGCTTCTGATGGTTCTATTGCAGGTGGCCCGATGTACTACATGAAGAATCGTTTAAACATGAAATGGTTAGCCGGTATATTTGCGGTTGCAACCATTCTTTCTTCGTTTGGAACTGGAAGTTTACCACAAATCAACAGTATTTCCAATTCCATGTTTGAAACGTTTGGAGTAAATCATATGCTTACGGGAGGAATTTTGGCCGTGCTTTTGGGTTTGGTAATTATTGGCGGAATTAAAAGAATTGCAAAAGTTACCTCAACCTTGGTGCCTGCTATGGCAGCCATTTATTTTATAGGTGCTATGGCGGTTATACTTTACAATTATGAAAATATTATACCTTCATTAACAGCAATTGTTGGACAGGTTTTTACAGGTTCGGCAGCAGTTGGTGGTTTTTTGGGTGGAAGTATTGCATTTGCTTTTAACAGGGGTGTAAACCGTGGTTTGTTTTCCAATGAAGCTGGACAAGGTTCTGCACCAATTGCTCACGCAGCGGCTCGTGCTCACGAACCTGTTTCAGAAGGATTGGTTGCATTGCTTGAACCATTTATTGATACCATTATTATTTGTACACTTACCGGTTTGGTTTTACTTTCTTCCGGTGTGTGGAACGAAAAACTACCCAACCAGTTTCAGGATGTGGATTTGATAGTTTTGGCAGATAACTATTCTGAAGATAATGAGACCGATAAACAAACACTTTATGAATATCTTGCCGGCGACAAAGAAATCAATGCACTAAACGGTAAACTCAATGTTGTGGATGGCATCATTCTGAATCAACCTACAATTTTACATGCCCGTTCTGTTGCTGAAGATGTAAAGGTACTACTCAATAAAAAACCATATACCGGTGAGGTTGAAATTAAAAACGGAAAACCTGTAAAACGACAGGGATTAACTTTTACCGGGAAATCGTTACTTCATAGCGCACCTCTTACAACCGTAGCATTTACACGCAGCTGGTTTGGAATCTACGGGAAATATATTGTTTCAATCGGATTGTTACTTTTTGCTTTTTCTACGGCAATCAGTTGGTCGTATTACGGTGGACGTGCTGTTACTTATTTAGTTGGAGTAAAAGGTGTTATGTGGTACAGGCTGGTTTATGTTTTAATGTTCTTTTTTGCATCTTTTGCGGATACTACAATCGTTTGGACACTTTCGGGAATTACAATTGCATTAATGACCATACCTAACTTATTTGGGATACTGGCACTTTCAAAAGAAATGAAAAGTGAAGTAAAACTTTTCTGGAAAGAATATGCCAATCGTTTTCCGGATGAAAAAGTCCCAAAAGGGTAGTTTATTCAGCAAGGCTTTTATAAATATCTCCCAGCAATTCATCCTGCAAAACAGTATTGGTTAACAAATAGTCGTGTCCCATTCCGGCCATATCCTGGATAGTGATAATATTTTCCATATGGAAAATATTAACATAATCAGGAAGTTTTTTCTCTTTTCTTGGCCCTTTATTTCCCATTCTGTTTTTCAAATGTGCTATACTCGACATTTTAAGCAAATAGTCTTTTCTGTTCACAAAAACATCAACATCATTTGCCATTTGATCCAGGTTGTAAAATGCATTCCCTGCTTCAAACGCATTGCGTGGAGCCACACTACCTACAAATAAAATCCGGTTATATACTTTTTTTAAGGGTATATTTTGCTGTTTTCGCATTTCAAGATATTCCTTAAAAAGCATATTCCCCATCGAAGAGAATACAATGGAAATGGTTATATCTTTCGGACGGTTTTTAAAATATTCTTCATCGCTTAAAAACTCCTCCAACATATGCTGGAAAATGGCAAAATCTGCTGCTCCGTTTTTCGATTCTCTCACTGCATTGTAGTACTGGTATGCATCATCTTCCACGCCCCAGGCATAGGTTAAAATTGTTGCTTTATTAAATAATGAATCTCCATAGTTTTCTTTTAAGCGCCTCATATAACTGTTAACCTGTTTATCAAAGGATTTACCATAACCGCCAACAACAATGTAAAAATGTCTGATTCCTCTTACCAGTCTCTGATTTTCATACATCTCATAAAAGATATTATGCTTTACATTTGTGGTTGGAAAACTGTCAGATAAATTAACTGCACGGTATAATAATTCGATAGAATCATTGTCAAAATCATAGGAACAAAAATAGAGTGTATTGGTTTGAATCGTGGATTTATTCTGAAAGTAAATTGAATTATCTTCATTGATAACAATGGGGCGGTTCGTAAAGAAATAGGATTTTGATGGTTTAAAACTATTGTAATTACTAAAATCTGTTGTTTCTATCTGGCCGAAAACCATTTCTGTGATAAAAAATGATAAACCTAAAACCAATGAAAATAATCTGTAAAACTTCATTTTATTTCGCTTATTAGTTCTTCTTTAAATATACGAAGATGATTTAAAACTGAAACAAGCTGAGAGGTCGAAAAGTTTTTTATTTCAACACCTTTGAATTTATTGTAAAACAAATAATCAACCTTTGTTCTGGAAATAAAAATTGCCGAATTATTCTGCCAGGATTTGGTTTAACAAATTACTAATTTCTTCGCCCCTGGTTAAAACCATCATATGAGAACCATCCTCAATCAGGTAATCGTATTTGACATTTTTGTGGGGTAAAGTATCGTCGTTATCCCCATGAATATGGATAATATCTTTTCTGTAACCGGTTCGGTCCCATTCCAGAATCATTGCAACCGTACGTTTTAAAAAATACTTGTCTTTATCATCAAGCATACTTTTAAAAGTTTCTTTATCGTAGTTTCTGTCAGATTCAACAATGGGTTGAAGAATTTTCGCACCGGTTTTTACCAAACCGGGGGGAATAATTTTATAAATCGGGAAATCATATTGGAACTTATATCGCCCCGGATATTCATACCTGCTTTTTGCACTCGAAATCACAATTATCTTTTCGGGATTTAAAAAATCACCCATTTCGGTGGCCAGCATCCCTCCCAACGAAACTCCTACCAGTACATAATTTTGGTTGGTATCAATTTGTTGAGAAAGCTGTTTGGCAAAACAAGCCATATCGCAATTTTTTTCCGGAGTAAAATAGTGGATGTGTTGTATTTCAAAATTTTCGTTGAGGGAAATATTTTTAAACAAGCGATAATCTGCTCCCTGACCGGGAATCATGTATACAATGGTTTTGGATTCCTGAGCAAACAAAAGACCAAAATTTATTAAAATTGCCGTGATAATAAATTTGAAATATTTGATTTGTTTTGAAATAGTATTTTGTTTTTGGGATTTAAAATTTAGCCAGTGTATCTATTATTTCCTCACAACCACCATTTTCAATGTACTCAGAATGTTGGATTTGTGTTTCAAATTTATGACCACAAAGTTTATAACATTGTGTTTCTCCCCGGGTTTCTTTCAAAAATGCATTAAGAACTTTTTTTGCTTCGGGAATTTTAAATGTGGTATCTCCGGGTTTTGAGCGCTGCCAATCGAGTGCTTTAAAATACACAGCTGCACCCAATGCACCACATGTATTCCCACTTAATCCTATTCCACCTGCAAATCCGGATACCATAACCGCTTTTTTTTCGCCGGCACCCTTTCTTTTTGCCAGAATATAAGCACAATTCGATATTTTATTATCTGTTTCTATTTTTCTTTTCATTCCCTTTTTTGCAGCCTCAATAGCTTCAGGTGCCCATTTGCTTGTTAGTCTGGCACAATTTAAGGGTTTTCCGGTAATAAAATATTTTACCATACCCAAAACACTTCTTTGGTTACACTGTGTAATTTTTCTGCAGTCGACATGTTTTGCCCTTACAATAAATGATTGATTAAGTGCTTTCGCTGCATTCACCGATATTTGAACTGCCACATTCGATGTGTTGCTTTTTTCAAAAGCTTCTGCTCCCGCAGCCAGCACTGCTCCCCAAAGCATTCCACATTGATGGCCTTCAGACATGATACCTCCACAGAGTGGAGCCGTTGCCCATTCTTCCGTTTTCATCGGATTGCCAAACGACTTGTTCAGTGTCGTTTTTAAAGCACCGGCACAACCTATTTGAAACAGAAGTTTTCGGGCTTCTTTCTGAATTGTTTTTGTGTTTTCCATTTACTTCATTTTACTTGATTGAAATGTAAATCTTAATCACCGAGGCTTTATCAAAAAAAAAATTCATATTAAGGAATATAAAATTTATTAACAACTTTCTTTTGACCCCTCCAAACCTTCCGCCAGCTGGCGGATAGGCTTAAAGTCCCCCTTGGGGGATTCCAGCCTGCCGGCTGGCAGGTAGGGGTAAATTACCAAGTGGTTACCTAAATATCGTAAATTAAAATTCAAATAAACTTTATGTTTTGCAGCCTCTTTTACAATTCCCAACTTTTCACAATTTTTAGTTGCTGAATCCGTCAGCTGACGGACAGCATGACGTTCAAAAGTTAACGAACAATCTTGATTTTGCATTCCCATTTTCTGAATTGTCTATTTGTTTTCAGGTTCATAAGAGAATACATCTCCAATGGGGACCTCAAAAGTCAGGGCGATTTTAAAAGCGAGTTCAAGCGAGGGAGAATACTTCCCTTTTTCGATGGCTACAATGGTTTGACGCGAGGCTCCCACCCTGTCGGCCAGCTCCTGCTGTGTCATTTCATCGGCGTTAAACCGAAGTCGTCTGATGTTGTTTCTAATAAAATCCTTGCTCATCTTAAACCCCCTTTCTGTAGTAATACATTTGCGAGCCATTATCGATAAGCTCAGAAATTACTCCGCTGATAACAAAAAGGATAAACAGCCAGTATGTAGGCCAACCAATTGCCAGGGCTATAATTGCAAGAAAAAATCCAACTGAAAATGTATAGTGCGAATTACGCGTAGCTTTTAATTTTATCAACTTATCGCGTTCATCTTCTTTTGGAATATCCTCCTCTCGGGTAGCAATGGCATTGATAATGTGAAAGATGATGTAAATAACAATACGTGCCACAATCGATACGCCTGCAAAAATCAGAAATACAATCCCCCAGGTTTGGAAATTGTCGTTGAGTTCGATACTGCCTGCCAGGTGTTTTTGATAAACTTTCCAGGCAAAAACAGAAGTAATCAGTAAAGTGCTAAAAATGTTTACAATGTTTTCTTTTTCTCGGTAAGACATGACTTTAAATTTTAAAAATTGTTTAATTATTTTGACTTAATGTAATATTATTACGACACAAAGATAAATATTTTTTACTTAATGTCAAGTATTTTTTACATTTAATTTTAAAAATTAATCCAAAATATGAAGATTGATGAATTAAAATATACCTGAACGGTTTAAGAAGACTGTGATTAAAAAGATTGATTTCCAAAGCAGTGTGTCATATATTTTGTTAAATTAGGAATCAATATATTATTCTCAACCAAAATAAAATTAAAAAAATCGAAAACATTAATTCCCAAGAAATATCCTTAGCTAAATCAAGAAATCTTAAATAAACCTAATAAATACCATTATGAATAAATGGAAGATCACAATATTTAGATTAGTAGAAAAAGGCTCACATGGACAAAAGTTGAATAGAGTATTTGATTATTTTATACAGTCATTAATAATTGCAAGTGTTGTAGTAATAATTTTAGAGTCCATACCTGAAATTAATTTGGAACATAACAAGATTTTATACAGTTTCAATGTATTCACAATTATTATTTTCTCGATAGAATATTTGATGAGGCTATACGTTTCTGACTTAACTCATCCATCAACAAATAGATTAAAATCTGCTTTAAAATTTATATTCTCTGGATATGGATTAATTGATTTAATGGCAATTATTCCATTCTATCTTCCAAGGTTAATTATGTTAGATTTAAGATTCGTGAGAATTTTAAGGTTAATAAGATTCTTAAGAATCCTGAAAGTAAACAGGTACAATGATTCACTAAACTTGATTTGGAGTGTTATAAAGGAAAAGAGATCTGAACTTGCTGTGACTGGTTTTGTAACATTTCTAATTTTACCACTTGCTTCTTTCATTATGTATTACGTTGAAGGTGAAAAACAACCTGAGCAATTTCCTAATATTTTAGCTTCTTTTTGGTGGGCCATTGCAACGTTAACTACCGTTGGCTATGGTGATGTTTATCCAATTACTGCGTTGGGAAAGTTTATAAGTGGATTTATCGCAATAATTGGCATTGGATTAGTTGCTCTGCCTACTGGATTAATTAGCGCAGGATTTATAAGTAAAATTGAAAATAGAAAAAATCCCAGTTGTAATAATGTATGCCCTCATTGTGGCAAGGAACTAAATAATAATTAATCTGTTATTTCCATTATGTCATGGATTGCATACATATAATAATAGGAGCACGCTGGCTATTGACTCAGAACAAAGAGATTACAAAAATGAAAATCATAAAAATCGAACTACAAACCAATAATATCCAGGCAACAGAAAAATTCTACACTGAGGTTCTCGAATTAAAAGGTTTTGACAGAAAACCTGAAACGATTTCATTTCAGGCTGGGCATTCGATTTTAAGTTTTAATGAATCACCATTTACAAATTCGAAATATCATTTTGCATTTAATATTCCTCAAAATAAACTCAAAGAAGCAATTCAATGGATTTCACCAAAAACCGAACTAATTAAAAATTCAGACGATTCAGTTACTACCCGATTTGAAGATTGGAATGCAGAATCGATTTATTTTTACGACAACAACGGAAATATTTTGGAATTTATTTCACGCTTTGATTTAAACAACGCTTCAGATCAGACGTTTGACAGTACTTCGATTTTGTCTGTCAGCGAAATGGGAATTGTATCAGACAAACCGTTGGTGTTGGCAGAAGAACTAACTAAAATAAAAGACCTGGATTATTTTGTAAAAGGACCTAAAAGAAAAGATTTTGTAGCTGTGGGTGATGAACAGGGTTTGCTTGTAATTTCGAGTCCGAAACGCAATTGGTTTCCTACCAACAACCCTGCAGAAAAACATCCCTTAAAAATTAGTATTTTGGTAAATGATTCCATAGAATTACTGGAATTTGTCCACTAAACCATGTACAACATTCAAAATCAAACCCTTGCCAAATTATCGACATATGTTAATTATTATTGAAATATTAAATTAGCATTGACAATGAATTTATTTTTATCGATTTTATGTAATTTCAAAAAATTAAAATAAAAAATCAGACGATAAACCAGAGTCATATGCTGTTTCTCACCATTGTTATAAAGCACATTCCAAAAATAAAACTGGCTTTATTTTTGATTATAAGCATTTTATTTAATTCACAAATAAAGGGGCAAACTCTTACAGGGATAATTGTCAATCAAAATGAGCAGGCTTTGCCCGAAGTTAATGTCTTAAATTTATCCAACGGTCAACATACACATTCCAACGAGCAAGGTTTTTTCAGATTTGAAAATGTATCGCTTGGTGACACCCTAAAATTTTCGCATGTAGGTTACATTACTTTACAAACTGTTATAGACAATCTCACAACTCCTTTAAAAATCACATTAAACGCAAAATCCATTAAACTCGACGATGTAGTTATTGCTGTTGATATCAATGCCTTAAACCTTATTACTGATATAGATATTCAAACCAACCCGGTAAATTCGTCTCAAGACCTGTTGCGAAAAATTCCGGGGGTTGTTATGGGCCAGCACGCGGGAGGAGGCAAAGCTGAACAGATTTTTTTACGCGGATTTGATATCGACCACGGAACAGACATCAATATAACGGTGGATGGTCTTCCGGTAAATATGGTTTCGCATGCTCACGGTCAGGGCTATGCCGATCTGCATTTTGTTATTCCTGAAACCATTGAAAAAATTGATTTTGGGAAAGGGCCCTATTACCAAAACAAGGGAAACTTTACCACAGCAGGTTATGCCAATTTTAAAACAAGGCAAAAAATCGATAGCAGTGTTGTAAAACTGGAACTTGGACAGTTTCACACTCATCGTCTGATGGGAATGTTTAATGTTTATAACAAGAACAATCAAAATGCCTATATAGCCACTGAATATCTTGCGACCGATGGTCCGTTTGAAAGCCCTCAGAATTTTGACAGGATAAACATTTTTGGAAAATACAACGGATTATTGACTGCCACCGATAAATTGGGAATTACCGCTTCTTATTTCGACAGCAAATGGGATGCCTCCGGCCAAATTCCGCAACGAGCCGTTAATAGCGGTCTGATTACCCGTTTTGGTGCGATTGATGACACCGAGGGAGGTAATACAAAAAGGACAAATCTTTTAATTAATTACGATAAAGTTCTGGATGAAACATCATCGATAAAGAGCTATGTTTATTTAAACCGGTATGACTTTGAATTGTATTCAAATTTTACCTTCTTTTTAGAAGATTCTGTTAACGGAGACCAAATCAGACAAAAAGAAAATCGAACGATTTACGGTTTTTCGAGTGAATATAAAAAAGCTTTTACCACTGATAATATTAAGGGAACCTGGCACGCCGGGATTAGTTTGCGTAACGATCAAAGTACTAACAACGAACTCAGCCACACCTTAAACCGACAAGAAACCCTTGACCGGATTAAACTGGGAAACATTAACGAAACCAATATTGGAGCTTATTTAGGTACGACGTTTACTGTAAATAAATGGATGTTTAATCCTTCAGTTCGTATTGATTATTTTGATTTCAATTACAACGATGCTTTAATTTCCGAATATCAAACCCAGTCGGTTTCAAAAGCAATTGTTAGTCCAAAGTTTAATATTATTTACAATCAATCTCAGAATCTTCAGCTTTATTTAAAAACGGGGAAAGGATTTCATTCCAACGACACAAGAGTGGTTGTAGCACAAAATGGTGAAAAAATTCTACCTGCAGCTTATGGTTTTGATGCCGGGTTTATCTGGAAACCCACACCCAAAATGTTAATAAATCTGGCGTATTGGTATTTATACCTCGAACAGGAATTTGTTTATGTTGGCGATGCCGGCATTGTAGAACCCAGTGGAAAATCCCGTCGCCAGGGATTCGACTTTAGTTATCGTTATCAAATCCTTCCATTTTTGTTTTGGAACCTGGATGCCAACTATTCCCATGCCCGTGCGATAGAAGAAGAAAAAGGAAATGACTATATACCCTTGGCTCCCGACTTCACACTGGTTAGCAGTTTAAACCTTGTTCACCAATCGGGATTATATGGTAGCGCCAATGTAAGATTTATTAACGACCGTCCGGCAAATGAAGACAATTCGATTATAGCGAAAGGTTATACGGTTTTGGATGTAAACGCCGGGCAAAAATGGAAAAACCTGGGTTTTGGAATTCAGGTTCAAAACCTTTTGAACACAGAGTGGAACGAAACCCAGTTTGCTACTGAATCAAGATTACAATTTGAACCGAAACCGGTAGAAGAAATTCATTTTACGCCCGGCACCCCTTTTTTTCTAAAGGCAATGATTGAATATAACTTTTAAGTACCCCCTGAAGAATTTTAACATTTGTAATTCAGCATAAAACCGAATAATTTTATGGTGTAGATATAGATTCTAAATTGTACTAGCGATTTGAAAAGACAGTCAAACTTCAATTAGTCAATACTAACGATGAAAAACCAAATTATATTTATTGTAATCAGCCTCCTTAGTCTAAGTGCTTTTGCCCAACAAAATATGCTTTGCCAGGGACATTACTGGACAGAAGATGAAGCCAATATTAAAATGAAAGAATTTGCTTCGGAATGGAACGATTTGAAAAGTTGGGAAAAACGTGCAGACAAAATTCGTCAAGGAATTATTGAAGGTTTACAATTGGAGAAAATGCCAAAAAAGGAAGGCAAACTGAATGTAATTTTACACAGTACAAAAACCATGGATGGTTACCTTGTCGAAAATATCGCTATTGAAAGTTTTCCCGGATTTTATGTAACCGGCAATTTGTACCGGCCCGCTTTTAAGAAAGAAAAATATGCAGCTGTTTTATCTCCCCACGGACATTTGACCAACAAACGATTTACAGATTACGTACAAAAAAGAGCAGCGGTTCTGGCACGCATGGGAGCTATCGTTTTTACCTACGATATGGTTGGCTACGGAGAAAGCACACAGGTAAACCACAAAATGCCCATTGCTTTGCTCCTACAAACCTGGAACAGCAAATGTGTGCTCGACTATTTACTTTCGCGCCCTGATGTGGACGCTGAACGAATTGGAATGACCGGTGGCTCAGGAGGAGGAACACAAACCTTTATATTAACCGCCATCGATGACCGTATTAAAGTATCGGTACCTGTGGTTCAGGTTTCAGCACATTTTTTTGGAGGTTGTGTTTGTGAAAGCGGAATGCCCATTCATAAAAGTACAAATCACCAAACCAACAATGTTGAAATTGCAGCACTTTGTGCACCACGTCCGCAGTTGCTAATTTCAAACGGTGCTGACTGGACACGTAATACGCCAAATATCGAATTTCCTTATATCAAAAGTGTTTATGCCTTATACAATGCTGAAAACCGGGTAGAAAATGTGCATCTTCCCCTTGAAAAACATGATTATGGTTTTTCGAAACGTGCAGCTGCCTACAACTTTTTTGCCCATCATTTAAAACTGAATAGTGGTGCCGTTCCTTACAACGATGGATACAAGGAAGATTTTGTAAAAATCCTGTCAAAAGAGGAACTTGAGGTTTTTAATGCTAATCATCCCAGACCTAATAATAGTTTACAAGGAGATGATGCTGTCATGGAATTTTTGGGAATAGATTTATAATTCAGACATTTTTTCGTGCAGTTGTGAATTCAATGCCCTGGTCTCAAAACCAGAATAAAATAAGAGCATAAAAATCTTTTCAGGCTTCCCTTTATGATTAAGTTACTTTGATTTTATAAGCAATTAAGGCATTACCGTGTCTGATATATAAAACACCATTGGCTATAACAGGCCTTGCAAAATGATGGCCATCTCCCTCTTTTACTTTGAAAGCATTGACTACTTTTAACTCATTGTTTTTGTACTGAATTAAGCTCATATCGCCATTCATTCCGTAGCTGTAAAACTTATTATCGGCAAAAATTATACTTCCGGTAGCTGTTTTTATGGAATCCAAAACGATCCCGGTTTCGGTATCCATTTTTTTTAGCCAATTTCCTTTTACCGTTGTAAAAAGTCCGTTTCCAACCTTTACATAACCATTAAAATTATTTCTGATTTTGTTGTTATACCATAACAGGTTTAATTTTTCCCCGTTTTCAGCAATTTCCAGTTTGATTGCGCCCTGTCCTTTTTCATCGTTGCCAATAAAATAAATAAATCCTTCATCATAAATTGGTGAATTACAATGTTCACCATCCCATTCAAAACCGATCAACGGAACCGAGCCCAGAGTTTCACCATTTTCGCTGTCAACAGCAAAAAGAAAATGTCGTGAATGGGTAACAATTATTTTGCGCTCAGGTAATTCAACAAAAATTGGCGAACAATAAGAAAAAGTATCTTTTAGTGCTTCCGATGACCAAATCAATTCCCCACTAAAACGATCAAAAGCAGCCATATTCGTTTTGTTGCCACCCACAAAACTGTATACTTTTTCTTCATCAACCAGCAACGATTCGGAATAACCAAAAAACGGAACTTCTGCATCTAAATCCCTATAAATATCAACTGCCCATTTTTCTTTTCCGCTTTCTGCTTCAAAACAAGCAATTCGTCCATGACCTGAAGAAGTATAAACCAAATCATTTACAACAGTAGGTGTAGACCTTGCTCCCGGGTAAGTAGCTGAAAACCCCTCACCCATAAACTCTTTGCCGTTTTGGGATTTCCAAAGCAGCTTTCCTTCCAGGTCAAAAGCAAATAAAAAGCTGATACTATCCTGCTCCCCGTTTATAAAAATTTTATCATCTGTAATAACCGGTGCTGCAAACCCTTTGCCCAAACTTTCCACTTTCCATATCATCTCCGGACCTTTTACAGGCCATTCATCCAAAAGGTTGGTTTCCTTATAAATACCGCTGCGGTCAGGCCCCTGCCATTCGGTAATTTTTAAAGGTTTTTCTGATTTACAGCTTATAAAAATACCGGTTGCAATAGTAGCACTAATAAGTACAATTAATAGGTCTTTAATCCGAAGATGTTTCATTTTTAATATGCTTAGTGATTTTGTTTGCAAGTAAAGTTGTTAAATAAAGATTTGTTGTTACAACGTTCTAACAAAAATAACATTTATAAAAAAGATTCCTGCACTTAAAGTTTGACCACCTTACAAAAGGTTACGTTTTCCCCACTCCATAAATTGTTATCAGCGGGAAGTACGTCTTCATAAAATCTGATATTTGTAAAATCAAAGGATTCCAAAAGTTGCATTAAATCATCATGCGAAAAATAGTGAGTCCAAAACCGGTAAACCTCTGTTTTGTTTTCATCTGCAACAATATGCTGATTTAGTATTACCTTCCGGTTTTTGTATAAAAATGAATCTGAAAGTGCCAGATATTGTGTCTTTCTCCAAAATCCCTGCTCAGCAACTTCCCAGTTTTTCGGACTTATTTTTTTATCCAAATCCCTGTCGTTTAATACATCGAAAATAAAAGTGCCACCCGGTTTTAGAGCTTTTTCTATTGTTCTGAGTAGTTGAATTCGTTCTTCCGGTAACAAAACTCCAAAGTCGGTATATATCATCAACACCAGGTCAAATTCATCTTCTGGCAATTCCAGGTCCAAATAATTTTTATTGATGTATTTAATATCCCGATTACTGATTTTGGCCTGCTCCTTTGCATAATTAATGGTGTTTTCAGAGAAATCGACGCCTGTAACTTTATGACCTTTCTGAGCTATTTTTTGTGTATATAAACCAGGTCCACACCCCAAATCAAGAATTTTCAGTTTTTCTCCATTCACAGTGCTAAAAATCCAATCGATGGTTTTTTCTATGGTCGACTTTTTTCTGCTTGCCAAATCAATATCCGGATTCAAATGGATTTCAAGTAATTGTTTTGAAATGTGCTCATCCGTCCACATCACTGCTGTACCTTTTTCGTAAAGCGTTGGTTTGCTCGCATATTTTAATAATTCCTGTACTTTCATTTCATTTTTTTTTAGATAGTTTTTCGGGAAGTAATTAGTTTTAAAATTAGTGTAATGCCGGCAATATATATTTCTCAAGAATTTTATTCTGTTTTACCTTCGATTTATAATTCGCGCCGGTAAATACTATAACTGCATTTAGTTCAGGGAATACCATAATTTTCTGTCCCCCCCAGCCAAGGGCAAAAAACATTGGTCCATATTCAGGGTATTGTTTTGTCCACCAGGTGTATCCATAACCAACATTACCCAAATCTTCACCCGGAACTTTTATACCATAATTACCAGCGTAAGGTTTGGAGCATTTCGACACCCAATCTTCTGACACGATTCGTTGGCCATTCCACATTCCTTTATTTAACATCATGGAGCCTATTTTAACCATATCGCGCGGAGTGAGTTTTAAGCCACCAGCACCCTGAATCTCCCCTGATGATGGAAATTTCAACCACCAATCAAAGGAAGTAATGCCTAAAGGTTCAAAAAGGTGTTTTTCCGAAAATTCATCCAAGGTCATTCCTGTGGCATTTTTTAATATTTCAACCAAAATTTGAATGTCGCCACCGGAGTAATTAAACCTTTTGCCCGGTTCAGCTACAAAATTTCTGCCTAGCACATAGTTCATAGGGCCGTCTTCCCAAAACCAAATACCAATCTGGTCGTTCTTTATTGAGCCCAGGGAAACACCCCACTCTTCCCATCTCAAACCTGATGTCATCGTTAAAACATGTTCGATACTTATGTACTCTTTATTATTTGTTTTAAAGTGCTGGTAATCGGGCAGGTAATCGAATATGGATTGATGAACATTTTCAATAAAGCCCTTATCGATGGCAATTCCTATACAAAGCGAGGTTATGCTTTTGGTATCTGAATGGATACAATGTGGCATTTCTCTGTTCCAGGCAAGCCATTCACCTTTATGGCCCGATGCATCCCATTGGTAAGAATGTCCCGGGAAATATTCTTCGAGAACCAGTTTATCGTCCTTGTAGATTAAAACGGAATGAATTTCACCGTATTTCCCTCCTCCAATATGTTTGATTGCATCCATTACCAATGGAGTATCAATGTTTACCTGTCCCATCCCGGCAACTTCAAGTCCGTCTTCTGTTTGCTCCGGAACCCGGTATTCATAGTCTGTGTAAAAATCCTGACATCCCAAATTAATCGCGGAGATTAATAAAGATGCCAGTATGATTGTTTTCATGGTTAACCGTTTCATTTTCTTTAATTTAGTTTGTTTAATAAATTTCAATATCTGAGGTTTCTTTTGTGAAGGTATCGTAGGTAATTGTTTTGAATAATCTGGCATAATTAGTGCAGCATTTTTTTGACTTTCAAAACTTTCCTGTTGATTAAATGCTGCGGAATCGTAAATAATTCAGATATAATCTTTTTTATCTGATTTTTCTATTTTTTTACTGACGCAATATAAAATGCCTTCGACTTGTTACCCATTATTATACTTTTGGATATTTCAAAACCATTTTCCTCAAGAAGATTTTCTATACTTTTTTTTGTGGTTTTTTCTTTTTTGGTTTCTTCCGGAGGTTTTCCAAAAGTTTTTAAAAACCGAATTCCCATAGTTAACTGGTTAAAAAAATTCATTTCATTCATGGCAAAAGAGGTAATTATCAAAGTTCCCTTCTTTTTCAGCATGCGCTTACTTTCCTGAATAACTTTCTCTGCATTTCCAATAATATGGATAAGATTAGCCATAAACACTGTATCAAAAAATTCAGATTCAAACTGAAGGTTTAAAGCATTTGCCTGAACGAACTCCGTATTTTTCAGGTAAGCTCTTTTTTGTTTTGCTGTATTTATCATCTCTTCCGAAAAATCAGTTGCCAATACTTTTGTAGCTTTGGTTACCAGTACTTCGGAATACAAACCCGTTCCGCAACCCAGTTCCAGAACATTGCCTAAAAATTTTTCAGCAAGAATTTCCTTTTTCGCAAGTAAAATAACTTCCTCTCCTACTACCGCTTTTTGTTTTTCTTCGTAATCCGAAACAAATCTGCTCCAATAGCTTTCTTTTTTAATAGTTTCCATGTTTTTTATGATTTGATCTATCTTAAGTTTAAGTGTTCCAAACAATTTCGATTTGCCAGAAAATTGCATGACCACCGATTTCTGGTCTAAGGAACGCTGATAACAACATGCCCTTTTTTATGTCCCTTGTCCACATATCGATGAGCTTCTGCCATTTGCTCAAGCGAAAATTTTTTGTCGATTACAGTTTTGAGTTGTCCTTCCTCGATTAATTGTTTTAAATTGTTCAGGTTCCCGGTAGTGTATGTAGCAACTCCTCCAATTACTTTTTTACCCGAAGAAAATGAGCATTTAATTCCTTCAATAATCCGCGGGAGTTCCAGGTGTACAGCAGATAAATACATTCCCCCGGGAGCCAGTTTTTCAACACATGATTTTACAGGTGCTTTACCCACTGTGTCAAAAATCACATCGTAAGTTTCAAACTGTTCTAAAAAATCTTTAGCTGTATAATCAATAAGTTTATCAGCACCAATCGATTGTACCATTTCAAAACCATCTGCCCGGCACACTCCTGTTACTTCGGCTCCCATTACTTTTGCCAATTGCACAGCAAAAGTTCCGATACCACCTGCAGCACCGTAAATAAGCACCTTCTTTCCTTCAGAAACATTTCCTTTTCTTAAAAAGTGAACAGCAGCCAAAGCACAGTGAGGAACTGCTGCTGCTTCCTCAAAAGTCATGTTTTTAGGTTTTATTGACATCACCGTTTTTTTGGGAAGACAGACATATTCTGCGTATCCTCCAAAAGCCGCACCTGATGATGCAAAAATTTCATCCCCGGGTTTAAAATTTTTCACCTTTTCACCCACTGCCTCAACTATCCCTGAGATTTCAACACCAAGAACTTTTTTTCGGGGCCCTTTAAATCCCATTGTCAGTTTCACCGGAAAATTAAAAATGGAAGGGAAATCTGCACCGCGAATTCTTGCATCGGCACCATTGGCAGTGGTGGCTTTAATTCTAATCAGAATTTCGTTTGGTTTTGGCACCGGTTTTTCCATCTCAACCAATTGAAGTACTTCCGGAGGACCATATTTTGGACATACTATTGCTTTCATCATTTTTGGTTTTTTAATAATCTTTTTCAATTTCGGCAAAAATCTGTTATTCAGCAATTTATTGTTTTAGCATTTCAGCAATAATCGGACGGGTAGTTTCTATTTCTTCAAAATCGAGTTTTAAACCCAGTGGTTTATATGCCTGAGCAAAATATTCGTAGATTCCTTTAACTGCTTCAAAAGGTGCATTTACAGAATCAAAGGCAGTTGAACCTGCGTTGTTTTTTATGTTTTTATCAATGCCATTTTCCAAAAGTGCTTTTACAATCTCTGTCCGGCAAAAAAATGCAGCAGAATGTAAAGCTGTCGAGCCATCGTTATTTTTTGTATTCACATCAGCTCCTGCGTTAATTAAAGCCAGGGCAATTTCTGTTTTACCCAAAACAGTGGCTGTAATCAAAGGAGTCGAGCCTCCCATTTGTTCTTTTATATTGATATCATTTCTGGCTTTAATATATTTTTCAACACTTTTGGTATCTCCATTCACAATGAGTTCATGGATATTTACTTCAGTCTGATTTTTTTGTTCGGTAATTTGTTCAGAATTTTCTTTTTTAGCGTTTATTGAATTTCCGGAAAAGGCCAAAACCAAAACAAATACTGTAATTAAAGCTGTTGCAATTGTTTTCATATTAAAAGTTTTTTTTATGGTTTTTTGATAAGTATAAATAATCATGTTTGAGAAGAAGAAAGTGCTTAATGAAAGGATTACAAATTTTAGCATAGCAGGCATTTGTACACGTAATAGCAACAATGCCAGAACACCCATAACAATGGTGTGGATGATGTAAACCGAATATGAACTTCGGTTAAGTTGTGTCATTAAGGGATTTATTTTGTTAAAGTAAAATGTGAAAACATAGATTAATACATATAGCATACTCAGCATAGTAGCAAGTGCAGAAGTGTAGTAAAATATTCGGTCAATAAATTCAGATATAAAATAAAAGTTCCGGGCAGGATCAATAATGTTGAAAAAGAAGTTCAGGGCAAAAACTGCAAAGGCAGTCATAGAAATGGTAAGTACAATGTTGGCAATAGTATAATGTTTTTTGTTTCTTGCTGTTTCGAAAACTTTCAGTTTATTACAAAGTGTTCCCAACAGGAAAGACATAAAATAGATTAGTAATCTCTCGACCTGAAAATCGATAACTGAGGAAAGATACCAGCCGCGAAGGTTTAAAACCGAAATTACCATGCTGTAAATCAAGCCAATGACAAAAGTTACTACAACTCCTTTTGACAAATTGATTTTTAATGATAACAAACTAGTTTTTGAAAGAGCCAGATAAAGCAATTGAAAAATAAACAATATGGGTAGAAACCATAACCAACTCTGTGTTGGATTATTGGAAAAGTAAGAAAGATCACTTCCCATTCTTATAAAGAAATGAAAATAGCTAAGTATGTTTTCCTGAGGCAAACCTCTGGAATAAAGAAAAATAAATTTATATGCAGGAATCAAGGTAAAAACAGCAATCAACCACGGCAATAAAATCCTTTTAAATTTAGATTTTACAAATTCCCATGATGTTTTGCTTTTAGCAGAGAAACGGACAAAATATCCCGAAATAAAAAATATGCTAAACATTACAAATAAATCGAGATACATGCGAATTAATCCAATCGAATTGTTTTTAACCGGATCAACAACAATCCAGGTGTTTTCCAATACCGATTCATAAACCAATCCTGCGTGCAGAATTACTACTAATAAAATAAGAAAGGTTCTTAAGTTGTCGAGAAAATAGATTCTTGTTTTCATGGCTTTGTTTTATTATTTTTTTTTTGCCGATTTCGTTAGTGTAAAGGTCTTACAATCGATGATGCAGTATTAATCAGCTATGCGGAAAAATAAATAAACATTGTAGCAGGGATAAAACTTATGACGCAAGCATATAAATTATGATGCAACATGCTTCAATTCCTTATAAAACCAAAGGAATATCTGCATATAATTTCTTTTGCAAAAAAATGTGTAATTTCGGATTTCAAACCAAAAAGAAGGAGCAATTTTTAATTCATGAAAAATGATTTTCTAAATCTAATTACTGAAATAATAGAAAAGAATATTTCTAACGAACTTTTTGGTGTTTCGGAGTTGGCCAAAGCGGTTGGAATGAGTCGTTCAAACCTGTTGCGAAAAATTAAAGCTCAAACAAATTTATCAGCAAGTCAGTTTATTAACCAGGTCAGATTAAAAAATGCCAAAGAACTTTTGGAAGAAAATTCATACACGGTTTCAGAAGTTTCTTACAAAGTTGGTTTTAACAGTACATCTTATTTTATAAAGTGCTTTCGTGAATATTACGGATATCCTCCCGGAGAGACAGGAAAAAGAGAACAAAAAGAAGAACCTTCATTAACCCAAAAAAAGAAACCCAATCTAATTGTACTGATTTCATTCTTTTTAATAGCTGTTTTACTCGTCGCACTGTTTATTATAAATCCTTTTTCGAGACCTCAAAAGATACCCGAAAAATCTATTGCTGTTTTACCTTTTAAAAACGACAGTAACGATTCGAGCAATGTGTATATTATAAATGGATTAATGGAATCGATATTGATAAACCTGCAGCAAATTGAAGATTTAAGAGTTATCAGCCGTACTTCGGTTGAAAAATTCAGAAACTCGGATAAAACAATTCCTGAAATAGCTAAAGAGTTAAATGTAAGTTATTTTGTTGAGGGTAGCGGGCAGAAAATAGGTGATAAAATTCTGTTGCATATCCAACTAATTCAGGGTCAAAACGACAATCATTTATGGGCCGAAAGTTACGACCGCAATTCAAAGGATATTTTTAGTTTACAAAAAGAGGTTGCAAAAAATATTGCAGGTAAAATAGAAGCTGTTATAAGTCCTGAAGAGGAAAAAAGGATCGATAAAAATCCAACAGAAAACCTGATTGCCTATGACTACTTTTTGCAAGGCCTGGATATTTTACAAAATCCTGAAACTAAAAACATTCAGGATGCCTTACCATATTTTCGGAAAGCTATTATTCTTGATAAACAATTCGCACGAGCCTATTCAGCCATTAGTATGACTTACTATTTCTCAGATGAAACAAGGACTGAAAAACAGTATACTGATTCGATTAATTTTTATGCCGACAAAGCTTTGTTTTTCGATGCTGAATTGCCACAGGGTATAATTGCAAAAGGTTTGTATTATATGAATACAAAAGAATATAAACTTGCAGCTTCCTATTTTGAAAAGGCACTGGAATACAGGCCGAACTACGATTTGGCTCTTGGCTTTCTTGTTAATCTTTATGTAAACTTTATTCCAAATACAAAAAAATATCTTGAGTATGCTTTAAAAGGCATTCAACTGGATGTTGCCTCTTATGATACATTTACAAAAAGTGTTATTTATCTTCATATCAGCAACGCTTTTATTCAAAACGGTTTTATTGATGAAGCAGAAAAATACATTAATAAATCGCTTGAAATTGATCCAAACAATCTTTACTCCGAATATGTAAAAGCTTTTATTTTATTTGCCAAAAACCGGAACCTTAAACAAACCAAAGAATTATTGATTTCGGCTTTACAGAAAGATACTACACGTTTGGATATTGTTCAGGAAGTTGGAAAAATTTGTTATTACCTGCGCGAATATGAAAGTGCCTATAACTATTATAAAGCTTTCGATGAAACCAGAAAAATATACAATCTTAACATCTATCGGTCGGAGGACATTAAAATTGCAACTGTTTTTTCTAAAACCGGACATACAAATGAAGCCCAAAATCTTGTAGAGAAATACAAACTTTATGCTGAAAATGATGAGTCGGTTTACAGCAATGTAAACAAGGCAATGTATTACTCTTACAACGGCGATTATAAACAGGCTCTGGAATATTTAAAATTGTTTTCTCAGGAAGACCAGTACTTCTACTGGATTTTATTATTTGCTCCCATCGATCCTCTTTTTGAAGAAATAAAAGATTCTCAGGAATTTAAGCAGATATTCAAAGAAATGGAAACTAATTTCTGGAAGAATCATGAAGAATTGAAATCAGTGTTAAAAAAGAAAAGACTGATTTAGATTGGATTTTTTAAGAACTTATCTCTTCAATTACAAATTATCATTTTTGTTTCAACTACTTTCCCTATTTTTGCGCTGAAATTGAAAAAGAAATGCATAAGTTTTATCCTGACAATTTTGAAACAAAAATCGGATTCGACCGGATTCGTGAAATGTTACTCAGCAGATGTGTTAGTAGCATGGGTACTGAATGGGTTGACGAAATGCAGTTTCAAAACAATTATGAAAATATTTCAGTTCAATTGGGAGAAGTTGATGAGTTTTGCAGAATTGTTCGTGAATTTGATAATTTCCCTTCCAATCATTATTTCGATTTACGTGAAGCACTTCAAAAAATCAGGATTGAAGGCCGCTTTTTGGAAGTTCAGGAATTGTTTGATTTAAAACGTTCTCTGGAAGCAATAAGGGCGATTGTATTATTTTTTAATAAACAGGAAGAAGAGGTTTTTCCAATTCTAAAACAGAAGACAACCAATGTTCAGGTATTCCCTTATATTTATGATCGAATAGACAACATTCTTAACAAATTTGGAAAAATAAAAGACAATGCCACGCCTGAGCTGGCACAAATCAGAAAAGATATTCTTTCGAGGAATTCTAATATGTCGAAACGATTGCATGCCATTTTAAAGCAAGCCCAAAAAGACGGACTGGTTGATGAAGATGCATCTGTTTCAATTCGTGACGGAAGAGCTGTAATTCCGGTTTCGGCTTCAAATAAACGCAAGCTAAAAGGTATAATTTATGACGAATCTTCGACAGGAAAAACATCTTATATAGAGCCCAACGAGATTGTGGAAATAAACAATGAAATCCGGGAACTGGAATATGCGGAACGAAGAGAAATTGTAAGAATCCTTACAGGCTTTTCAAACGATATCCGACCATATCTTGATGACCTTGCTTTTTCATATGATTTCCTTGGAGAGATAGATTTTATTCGTGCAAAAGCGCTGCTGGCTGTAGAGTTTGGCGGAATTAAACCCGAGTTTGCTGATCAGCCGCTTATTGATTGGTGGCAGGCAGTTCATCCGCTTTTAATGCAAACGCTTAAAAAGGAAAAAAGAAAAATTGTTCCTTTAAATATTCAGCTTTCAGAAGAAAAACACATTCTTTTAATCTCCGGCCCTAATGCAGGAGGTAAATCAGTTTGTTTAAAAACAGTTGGATTACTTCAATACATGTTACAATGCGGATTGCTAATTCCACTAAACGAAGGGAGCAAAAC
>CAJXZG010000029.1 GCA_913063265.1 uncultured Prolixibacteraceae bacterium
TGGTCGGAATATTTTCAGGATATTGAGGGAGATAAAAAACCTGCTCCAAAATATAACACCCGATTTAAAATGCTTTGGGATGAGCAGTTTCTATATATACTGGCAGAACTGGAAGAACCTCATGTTTGGGCTTATTATAACAAACGTGATATGATTATTTATCATGAAAATGATTTTGAAGTTTTTATTGATCCAGATGGTGATACGCATAACTATTTCGAATTTGAAATCAATGCACAAAACACTGTAATGGATTTGTTTATGCCAAAACCTTACCGGAATGGTGGAAAATTTGATTTGGGTTGGAATGCAGAAGGATTTCAGAGTTCTGTCCGTGTAAATGGTACATTAAATGATCCTTCGGATATAGATAAAAAATGGACAGTTGAAATGGCAATTCCATTTATAGCCTTAAAGGTAAATGATGAATATTTGGTTCCGATAGACGGAGACCACTGGAAAATAAATTTTTCAAGAGTACAATGGCAAACTGAAATTGTGGACGGGAAATACCAAAAAATAAAAGATACCCAAACCGGACGCTTTTTACACGAAGATAACTGGGTTTGGAGCAAGCAGGGAGTAATCAATATGCATTTGCCCGAGCGATGGGGAATTGCTTCTTTTTCAACCCAAAAAGTGGGTAGCGCCAAAGTTGAATTTGTTTATCACGATGAGGAAATCTTCGGAAAATATTTGTGGTTGGTTTATTACAAGCAGCAGGATTTTAAAAAGAAAAACAACCGGTTCGCATTTACACTTGAGGATATTGGTTTACAAAAAGAGATAATTACTGAAAACGGGAAAACAATTTTATTATATCTTAAAACTAAAAATAATGGTTTTAAGGTGTTTTTAGAGAATAATATGGGCTTAAAACTTTCTATCAATCAGGATGGATTATTTCAAAGAACAGAAAAATAATACCAAATGAAAAAAAGGGAATTTTTAAAATCGGTGGCAATTGCGGGAGCTGGGCTGGCATTTGCAAAATCATCTGTAAGTAGTGAAAAATCTTTTCAATCCGGATCGGAAAAACTAAAACACTGGGTTTGGGAACGGCCCAATGAAAAGGAAGAAGACAAAGACCTGGAAAAAAAGTATGAAGATTTTTACCAGGCAGGAATCCGGGGGATATTTTTCGAAGAAGATAGTGAAAAGCATTTTAAAACTGCTAAAAATGCCGGACTTGAAACACACCGCTGGATGTGGACCATGAATCGTGGTGAAAAAGAGTTACTTGATAATCATCCCGAATTATATGCGGTGAGCAGAGAGGGAGAATCATGTGCAACCAATCCACCCTATGTTAATTATTACCGCTGGCTTTGCCCTTCAAAACCTGAGGTGCTGGAATATCTGAAAACACAGGTTGAAGAAATCGTCAAAAAAGATTATGTGGATGGAATACATCTGGATTATATCCGATACTGCGATGTAATACTTCCGGTGAATCTATGGGATAATTATAAGATTGAGCAAACAAAAGAACTTCCTGAATACGATTTTTGCTATTGTAAAACTTGTCGGGAAGGCTACAAAAAACAAACAGGTATTGATCCCACGGATCTCGAATATCCCGATCAAAGTCCGTCATGGAGAAAGTTTCGTTACGATAAAATAAACAATGTGGTAAACAATTTGGCGAAAGTAGCACAGCAAAATAAGAAACCTATTACTGCAGCTGTTTTCCCAACTCCCGAGATTGCAAGACGGATTGTTCGTCAGGACTGGACCAACTGGAATCTTGATGCAGTTTGCCCGATGATTTATCATGGATTTTATAAAGAACAAGTACGATGGATCGGGGATGCAGTTGAAGAAGGGATTCATTTTTTAAACGGCAAGTTTCCTTTATATGCCGGACTTTTTCTTCCGGATTTTAATTCGATGGATGAACTGGAAGAGGGAATTAAGTTTGCCATTAAAAATGGTGCTTCCGGAGTTTCATTATTTGGGAAAGTAGATAAAAACGTTCTTAATGTTTTACGAAAATTCAAAGGGTAGTGGGTTGAGTTTAAGGTCACTTTTTGATATATCAATTTGGTTTGTATTGTTATTTAAAGCAAATCTGATATTTTTAAATCCTCTGAATTCCGCTTTTATTAGAGGTTTTGGCAGACTGGAAGAATCAATTCTGAGAAAGATTAGTGCGTTTTGTTAAGCCAATGTTATGGGAATATCCTCCATTTGTTAAGCCTCGTATTTTTGTTGCCTGTAGATTAAGATTTCATAATTGTCGAAAGTTTTCAACGATTTTTGTTGATTTTACCAAATAAGGTATGTTTATCTTTGTTGCGTAAAACATTTAAGATGTTTTGACTTTAACCCAAAACAAAAAATTGATAACAATGAAAAAGAAAAAAAATATTGCCATTGTTGCACACGACAATCGCAAAAAAGATATTATAGAATGGGCCAGTTATAACTGGAAAGAATTAATACAACACGATTTAATTTGTACGGGAACAACCGGAAAATTGGTTAAAGAAACTTTAGCTGAAAAATGTAGTGAAAATGATGCTGTTCCTCCAACGGTTACACGTTTAAAATCGGGCCCGTTGGGTGGCGATCAACAACTGGGTGCGATGATTGTGGAAGGAGAAGTGGATATATTAATATTTTTCTGGGATCCGATGCAACCTCAACCACATGATGTGGATGTAAAAGCCTTGTTAAGAATTACTGTTTTGTATAACATTCCAACAGCTTCCAACAGGGCAACAGCCGACTTCCTTGTATCATCAAGTTTATTTCATAAAGATTACGAACCGGCATTAAAAGATTACAGCGGATATATTAAGCGCGATGTGGATATGTCATAAAGGCTTTTACCAACAATTCACCCGGTGAATATTTGTTTGAAATTATATTCACCGGGTGAAAAAGCAGGAAAAGAGGTTTCATAAAATTGAGAATTCTCTTGTTACTATTTTTATTATATTCGCGGCCTGAAAATTGTCTAACTCAGCAGGTTCCATCACCCTGCGTAAAAATTAAAAAAATGAACAACGAAATTCTTTTTCTGGCAGAAATGCTAATCAACTTCCTGTTAATTATTCTGGCTTACAGATTATTTGGTAAATGGGGATTGATTATGTGGATCCCGGTGTCAGTAATAATTGCTAATATTCAGGTAGTACAAACCGTTGAGTTGTTTGGTACAGTGGCAACATTGGGTAATGTGGTGTATGCGACTTCTTTTCTTGTTACAGATATTTTATCAGAAAACTATGGTAAGGAGGAAGCAAAAAAAGCAGTCTGGATAGGTTTTTTTAGTCTTATTTCGATGACCCTTATCATGAACCTGACGCTGCTGTACACTCCTTTGGCAGGAGATGAATTTGCTACCCAAACCAAAGATGCAACCTCCACCATTTTCAGTTTAATGCCAAGAATAGCAGTAGCAAGTCTGGCAGCTTATCTTATAGCTCAGCGACACGACGTATGGGCATTTCATTTCTGGAAAAAGAGATTTCCGGAATCCAAACATCTATGGATCAGAAATAATCTGAGTACCTTGATTTCGCAATTACTCGACAGTGCTGTTTTTGTTTTGATAGCTTTTGTCGGAGTTTTTGAATCAGGGTTACTGTTAGAAATCTTTATTACAACTTATTTATTTAAATTTATAGTTGCAGCTGCCGATACTCCCTTTGTTTACTGGGGAAAAAGGATTAAAAGTAAAGGAACTTACTGGTTGAAATAAGTAATTCAGATCTGAAATTTTTCTTCATCCTGCAAAAATAAATCTTCGACTTACCTTAATCGAAATCCTCAATTCTGGTTGTTTGGAGAAATGGCAGTTATAGCAATAACAGATATTGTTTAAGAAACCATTTTTCCATTTAATTTCAGAAGAATTTTTGGTATTGATTTATTCTTAACTTTAGCTATATTTACGCTATTAGTGACAGGAATTTAAAACTTGTAAAATCATGAAAACCTTATCTTTTACCCTGATATTGCTTTTATCTGTAACGATGATTTTTTCTCAAACAAAAAGTAAAAAGCAATTAAGAAAAGAAGCCAAAGCAAAAAAAATACAATTGGTAAAAGATGGAGTTTATAATAAAACTTTTGTATTTAAAGCATATTCTGTTGTTCCTAAAAGTGAAAAGACTAAATCTCTGGTAAATGATTTTGGTATGGAAGTTCGTGGTGATTCTATATTTTCATACATGCCCTATTATGGAAAAACATATTCAAGAGAAAGACAGGATGCAAGCTTTAATGATAGCCCTATGGGATTTGCCCAACCCATGGAAAGTTATAAAAGGTCAAAAACCAATAAAGGTTATGAAGTTCAGGTAGAGGTGAATAACAAAGGCGATATAATTAACCTGGTATTTCATATATCAAAAACGGGTAGTGCAACAGTTGTGGCGTCTAGCTTAAACAGGCAGTCTATTTCATACATGGGTGATATTTTTGTTCCGCTTCCTGAAGCTGTTGAAGAAGAAAACAATTAGATTTATCGCATATTTTTTGATTTGATTTCTGGCATGAAGTTTAAGGAATTCAACACTGCAAATATTTATATTCTGATTTCAATTGTCGTTGGGTGGATCATTGTTGCGTTTAAGATAGAACCATTTTTACAGTACCATTTTCAACAAATTGGTTTTCTGACTACAAGTAACTTTTTCAAAAGTTTCCTCTCAAAACCCGGAGGTATTGCTGATTATATTTCAATTTTCCTGTCTCAGTTTTTTGCATTTAACTATTTTGGAAGTTTAATTATTGTAGCCATTGCATCGGTTCAGGGATTAATAATCCTCAATATTTCAAAAAGATTAAGCAAAATCCCAGCTTTCAGATTCCTGTTTTTTACAATAGTTTTTTTATTTGGAATTTTGGTTTTAAGCGATTACCGATATCCTTATTATGCAAGCATCAGATTACTCTTTGCTTTTATTTTTACCTGGTTATATACCATTTTAAATCAAAAGTTTTCAAAGCCCGGTTATTTTCTTTGGCCTGTATTTGCAATTCTGTTGTTTTATCTGGCAAGTGGAGCAGCATTGATGGTTTTTGCCTTATCAAGTGTTATTGTTTTACTTATCACTCAAAAAGGTACTTTGCAATTTATCGCAACACCATTAATCATTATTCTGGCAATTGTAATACCATACCTTGGTTATCTTTTTATTTTTAGTCCTGTCTTGCCTAATCTTTACAGAATTGTTGAAGTAAAGCCGCCTCAAATGCTGGCTTATTCAGTAAATTACGAATTAGTAATCTATTATCTTATTTTGCCTGCCATTCTATTATCACTAATATTTATTAATAGATGGCAGAAAAAAGAAATCGTTGTTTTGTCGGGAAAAGCTAAAAGGCCAAAGCACATAAATAAGTTTTATCAAAAGTCAACTTTTATTTTATCGTCACAATTGGTGGCTGTTTTTTTGATTGGTTTTTTATTGTTTTCAACATCTTTTAACTATGAAAGGAAAAAGTTTGTTTATTTGGAATATTATGCTGAAACAGAGCAATGGGAAGAGATTGTAGAAAAAGCATATGAATTTGAGAAATATGATTTTAGGGTAAATTTTTATTTGAACCGTGCATATTCGAATTTAGGTTTACTTCCTGAAAAATTGTTTGAATACCCGCAGTTGTTGGGATCCAAAGGCCTGTTTTTTGATACATCTTTGCTGAATGGCAGTTTTACCATGCCCTTGAGTGATTTATATTTCGACCTGGGATTTATGTCGGAAGCTCTGCACTGGGCATTTGAGGCTCAAACTCTTTTACCCGATAGTCCGAGAATATTAAAACGACTGGTAATGATTTACCTTGTAAATGAAAATTATCAACTGGCCGATAAATTCCTGAAGGTTCTTAATCAGAATGCGTTACATCGTGGATGGGTTCAAAAATATTCAAAATATATATCTAATCCAGCTCTTGCTGATAATGATAAAACCATTGCAGAAAAGCGTAAATTTTCACCGCAAAAAAGAGCAATAAGTACTCATCCTTTTGATAATCTCAAACTTTTATTTGCAACAAATAAAAAAAACAGGATGGCTTTTGACTATCTGATTGCGCATAGTATTTTAGATATGAATTACGATGATTTTATCAGGTATGTAAAAGGTTACAGATTTTATGGTATTCAAACTTTACCGGATTCGTGGGCTCAAATGTTATCCATGGATATATTAAGAAATAAATCAATGCCCGATTTTGCCGATGGAAATACTGTTTCGCAGGATTGTTTAAACAGATTTACTGAACTGAATCAAATTATAAAACAATATAATGGAGATAAAAATGCAGCTCACGAGGCTATAAAAAGAAATTTTGAAAAGACATATTGGTATTACTGGATGTATCTGAATCCTGAAATAACAAATGTCTTAAATAATATAACCCGGATTGAATAATGAAAGAAGGTGGAAAAGTTTGGTTGTTGGTTTTAATGGTTGTACTCTTTTCGTGTAACTCAGAAATTGAAGAGTTTAGTGAAATTGAGAGCTTTCCTGATATTTTCCCTGATTATACAGGAATTAAAATTCCGCCAAATATTGCACCTTTAAATTTTAAAATAAATGAAGAGGGCACTGATTTTGAAGCTCATTTTTATGTCGACAAGAAAAATCCGGTCGTTGTTCGAAGTGCTTCTCCTGAGATACAAATCAATATTTCGAAATGGCACAAACTTTTGGAGGAGGGAAAAGGTTCAAATCTGTATATCGATGTATTTGTAAAATCTGAGGAAAATGAATGGAAAAAATTCCAAACCATCGAGAATCAAATTTCAGAAGAAGAAATCGACAGCCATTTGGCATATCGGCTTATAAATACCGGTTATGTATTGTGGAACAATTTGGGAATTTATCAGAGAAATCTTGAAACTTTTGAAGAAAAGCCAATACTTGAGAACAGTTCATTTGAATACGGTTGTCTGAATTGTCATGCGTTTGCCAACAACAATCCCAACAAAATGATGTTACATGTTCGGGCAATCCATGGCGGAACAATAATTGGTAATGAAGGGAAAATTGAAAAAGTAAACACCAAAACAGATTATACCTTAAATGCCGGTGTTTATCCAAGCTGGCATCCTGATGGAAAACATATTGCATACTCTGTAAACAGTATCGGTCAGTATTTTTGTTCCGGTGATGTACGAATAGAAGTAGCCGACAAATATTCAGATCTTATTGTTTATGATGTTGAGAACAAAGTGGTATCTACTTCTCCTAAGGTATCGACAGAAAACAGGGAGAATTTACCGGTTTGGTCACCCGATGGGAAGTATATTTATTACGTGAGTTCTATTCCTGCAAATACAAGAGATGATAGAATTGAAGGAAAGTATAATTTACTTCGTATTGGTTTTGATATTGAAACTTATACCTGGGGTGATATTGATACCATCCTTTCAAGTGAAATTATGGATAAAAGCATTAGTTTCCCAAAGATCAGTCCACATGGAAAATACCTGATGTTTTGCACCAGTGATAATGGTTATTTTACCATTCATCATCCCATGACCGATATCAGTTTGTTAGATTTGGAATCAGGAGAAATAAAGGAGTTGGAAATAAACAGTCCTGAAACAGACAGTTATCATAGTTTCTCAAGTGGTGGTAAATGGTTTGTATTTAGCAGTAAACGTCTTGATGGACTTTTTACCCGGCCATTTTTCTCTTATCTGGATGAAAATGGCAATGCTTCAAAACCATTTGTTTTGCCACAAAAGAATCCCGGCTTTTATGATACGTTTATTAAGAACTACAATATTCCGGAGTTGATAACAGGAGAAGTGCCGTATTCGCCATTACAAATACGCGAAAAAGTTTTGGAAGATGCAATTCCGTCAAAAATAGATATTGCTGTTGATACGATGTATATGAAGCAACATTTAAATCATGAAGTGGATTATAGTCCGCACTCTTAATAATTTATAGGTTTTGATTGTTTGTGATTTCCTGTTCCCACACTTTGGCAATAGCAATAAAACGGTAAAAAGAATGCAATAATGAATAAACCAATCCCATTTTTCCATCTCTGAATCCTCCCTTAATCAGATAAAACTTAACAAAAAAGAAAGTCATCCTTAGTAACAATGCGGTTCGGCTAAATCTGCGACCGGCTTGTTTCATTCGTTTAACATCGTTGCTAGCATAACGATTTAATTTTTCAATTCGTTCATGAATACTCTGGTCGTCTAGATGAATGATTGCCCGATCCTTATTCTTTTTAGGAATTTTTATGGTATTTCCATCTATTTTGGGAATTGAATGCATGGTTGGTGGCCAGTCACAGGCATCTTTTCTGAAAAAACGCATAATATAATCGGGGTAACTGGCGTGCATAAAAACTCCGTGTAAAAAGTTTTTTCGCGGAATAAAAATCCCCTCCTCCGGATTTACTTTTTGCAGATGAGCATTACAATAATTCAATAAACTTTTGGGAGCTATTTCATCTGCATCCAAAAGCAAAACCCATTGGTTTGTAGCTGACTGAATTGCCAGGTTTCGGGCAGGCTCACATATGCCTATATTTTCGCCACTTTCATCAAAATATACAATTTTGCAATTATACTCCTTTGCAATGGCAATTGTAGTGTCTGTGCTGTGCATATCACAAATCACAATTTCGTCAACCTCTTTCACTGAGTCCAGAACTTTCCGAAGATACGTTTCTGCATTGTATGTATTTATAACAACGGAAAAATTCATGAAAAATAATTTTCTATTTCTGTAATTTATTTTGTCTAAAACTTTTTCTGCGACGTTTTGTTTCAGTGTAGTTTTGTGAAATATGTATTGCACAGAGTTACAGACGGAATGTCAAAGTTACACTAAGTTTAATATATTGAACTAGAATAATCCAATTATTCTTCCATCAGGATAAAGAATTCCGACCACAATATTTGCATCTTTTTCCATCCCTTCATTGGCATTGTTATGATTACCTTCTTCCCAAACTACATAGGAAAAATCTTTGGCTCCTGCAGTTTCTACAAAACCTATATTGGATTTGTTTGAAATTGGATCAATAATTTTTTCACCTATCCAGACACCTTTCCGATAAGTATTGTAATAACCGCCCCAAGAAGTCATGTAAATATTGTCTTCATTATCAATTCCAAGCTCTGGTTGCATTCTACTATAAACAAACAATTTTCGTCCATTATTTTGCCACACTCCATTTTTTTTTCGTTCTAAAAAATAGCCTTTGCCGGTTGAGATAAATGCTGTTCCTTCTAAATTGGCAATGATGTGCGGACCTTCGCCGCGCTCATCCATCACATCTTCACTTTTTTCCCAGGTAATTCCACCATCCAATGATGTCCGATAAGTTACTTCCACATTTGGACCATGTCGTTGAACAAGATGAATCTGATCGTTTTTATCGATAAAAAAATCGGAATATACATGGTCGTTTGAGCCCATGTCGTTTTTATCCGGATCTGTTAAATCTGTCCATTCATTTTTTTCTTTCGAAAACATTTTCATTCCGATAAAACTGCCATTATTTCCACCCCGATGAATCAGGCAAATATTGTCTTCCGAATCCATTGCCAACTCAGTATCGCGAGTACTTCCCGGAATACTTTTATGCCAATTTTCCCCATCAAACCAGGCAAATTCTTTTCCGCAATAAACCGCAGGTAAGCCCTTACTATCCACCACAACATCCGGGTCAGATCGCTCCACGTATTCACATTCACATCCTACTTCAATTTCATTGCTCCAGGTTTTTGTGCTTGCATCATATTTTTTATACCGAAGTCCGTTGCGATGATAAACCAGATGTATATTTCCATCATTATCCACAGCCAAATCAGGGAAATGCCCTGTCGCAACAATTTCAGGTTTTGGTGCCCAGGCATGAAAAATCCAATCATCACCATCTTTAGGGGCGTTAATATAGCTTCGTTCTTTTAATGTTTTTCCCTTTCTGATATCCTCAGAATTTTGCGCATTTATCCACTCTGTTTCAAAAGGGTAGGGGAAGTCGAGATGAATTTCGTCTTTCGAGACAGTATCCATATAAACGTAGTATTCCACGCCTTCGTTAGCCAGACAAAATGAATTATCTCTCATTACATCCTGACGGGTGGTCATTTGATGGAAAGGAATGGTTTCAAACCAATCCCAAACTTTATGGACCACATCGTGTTGCTTCTGATGCAAATCATCAAAATTTAGAGTTCCCGTAAAACCTGTTGATGAATTGCCATTCATGTCGGCAAAATTTAAAGTGGATCCTGAGAACAGAATTGTATAGGTATTTTTCCTTAAATCTTCGTTAGAATATTGTGGGTGCCATTTGTTACCAAACCATAATGTTTCCTGCGCATAACAAGGCTTTTGTGTATGATGATTCATCAATAATCCAGAGAATAACTTTAACCGGTCTTTGGTGGTTGGCCCCTGTAAAGTACTCATGTCGTACCAGTCAAAATTGATAAAAGGATCGCCAAACTGGGTTGCACGTTTTTCGTTATGAACGGTAAGAATATGATTATGAACATCCATCTCTTTAATCAATTGCCCAAGCCGATCTAATTCAACCTTATTCATCGAACTCTTGTATTGTTCCGGATATTCGCGCCAGAATGGCTCCGGGCCAGCAACGTTTAGAATGATATTAGGATAATGCCCAATGCGAGCCAAAGTGTATTTAATATATAAATCCTGTTCACTTTCTTCCGTGGGCCATTCACCACGGGCACCAAAGAAACCTGCAAAAGGAAATACGGTAATATCTCTTTGATGAAGGTCGTCCAATATTGCTTCCATTTTTTTATATTCATCAACATTCAAGGGCCAAAGAGTAGGAATATCCCAACCTTCTCCGCGCGATTTTTCGTAGCGTTTGGTGTAATGACTGGCAATAGAGAGCATATTATAATTATTCTCCTGAAACCAATCTAGAAACTTAGTTCGCTTATTTCCGTCTTCATTATCAAAAGCGTCATCCCAGTTTTCTGCGAAAAACCTGTCACCTACATGAAAACTGCGAAACAAGGTTTTGGGCTCATTTCCCTTTCCCAGCCAAAACGGATTAAACCTGTTCTTTTGAACCAATCCAGGATTATTGGAACCAATACACATAAATGCACCTTTATGTTTTGTTGTATCATCAGAAAAAGTTGCGACATAATCCCAACGACCATGTTCATTGGGAGAAAAACGGAATTTCCAAACTCCGTTTCCATCATAAAATCCATAATGTTGAAAGTATTCCCCGTTTTGATGTTTTATCTGAACCGTCAATTCCACATCGCGAAATGGATCGTTATAATTCTTGTTGTTAATTACACTGAATTCAAACTTCTGAAAGATTTCAACTTTTTCCAGGTTTTTGTTAGGGTTATGGTGTTGGGCAAAAAGAAAACATGTATTCAATAAAAGAACAGCGATTACTAGAATTTTGAATTTCATTTTTAAAAGTTTAGAGTTTTGGTTGAGATTTAGTAATGCTAAAATTTTAAAACAGGTACAAATTTGCTTTCTTCCATTTTTCCTTCCGGAATAAATTCCTCATCCAAAGTCAACAAAATCTGATCGCATCTGAACCCATCATCACGGCCAAATAAATGAATGGTATGTGTTCCTTTACTTAATTCAATTTTTGGAGGTTTGGAACTTTCTTTATGTTTATTTTCCCAAACCCATTGCTTGTGAGGCCTGAAACCGGACATGTTTGTTCCCCCTGCATTTTTCACAAAGTTATCATCGGCAACTATATGGCAACCATTTGATTCTCCGCCAATTGAATAACCACGCACCCAAATGTTATAAATTCCGGCCTTATTAATTTTTACTTTCCAAACCAACTCGGGGCCACTGCCATCGCGTGGAGAATGTGGCGCTTTTTCGCAGGTTTCACAGCGGTGGTCAGGGAAGTTGGCAACATAAGCTTCGCCAGAAAATCCTATTTTTTCTTTTTCAACTTTCCATTCGTGAATTGGCATGTGGTATTCATGCTTACGGCTATATTTTTTCTGAAAGGATTCTGCTTCAAGACAAAGAATACCATCCTTTTCTTCGTAGTAACCCAATACATTTTTTGGTGGTGGGTTGTATGGCCCAACCAAACCTTTTAATGCTTCCAACCACCAGCGAACTCCCGGATTTTCAAGCGATCCATCTCCTCCGGGATTGGCATTTGGCCCATTTGGTGCAACACATTGTAACCAGGTTGAAGCCAGCATGTATCCGAAACCTAAATCAAAATGTTGCCTGGTAAGTTCAATCTGGTTATTTTTCATTTCTTCTGAATAAACTCCGATGTTGATGTAATTTTCCAGAGGGGGTTTTTTACTGTATTTTCCCCAGTAGCCGCCGGGGGCATTCGAAGGAGTAGCTTCAGAGTCGATATATGGTTTTCCTTTTACCTGTTTGCTAAAGTGGATGGCCAAATCGGCTTCTTTGGGTGGAAAATCTTTGTTATTGGTAGCGACAAAAAATGTTGGATCTATAGCTTTTGCAGCTCGTACTAATTCGGCATTATCAAAGCCCGCACCTCTTTTTGCCATACCTTCGTTATCTACATCAATAAATACATTCCTGAAATTATTTTCACTTAACCAATGTACTGTTTTGGCAATAGCCTTATTGGCCTCGTTTTGTGTCCATGATTCCCATTTGGCAGTTGAACCACCCCAGTATAAACAACCCACCAAAACTATCATTCCTTTGCTGTCAGCGGCTTTTATTATTTTAGCCAGGCGGTTAGCATAAATAGGATTTAGACTGGCATCTTCCAAATATCCTTTAAAATTGCCATAACGCGAACCCATTATAAATACACTCACGGTATTTACTCCATACGATTTGTATTCATCTAAATGGGCAATTAAATCGTTTGTAGTTTCCTCCGAAATCAATGCGTTCGAGCATCGTAATCCGGTGATTAAAATTTCCTTATTATTCAGATAGGTACGGCCGTTGTTTACAGTGAAAATATAATCAGTTGAAAATACATTCTGAGATATAAAAAGTATTAACAAAGTAAAGTAGAGAAATTTTAGGTTCATTGAATTCGGTTTAGTTAATAATGTGCAAATTACTTTTTTTGCTTAATCAATCAAAACCAAAAAATTTTAACGTAACTATTTAAATGTATTTTTTAATCATTGACTTATGCACCCCAGCTTTCACGGTCTAAACTTCTGTAATGAATGGCTTCTGAAAGATGATGAGCATGAACATTTTCTTCACCCTCCAAATCGGCAATTGTACGTGAAACTTTTAGTATCCTGTCGTAGGCTCTTGCAGAAAGACCCAGTCTTTCCATTGCATTTCGGATCAGTTCGTTACTTTCTTCATCCAGCACCACGTGTTTTTTTATCAGTTTCGAAGTCATTTGTGCATTGGAGTAAATCCCTTTTTGTTCCTCAAATCGTTCTTCCTGAATTTTCCGGGCAGCCATTACTCGCTGTCGCACATCCTCGCTGGTTTCAGATGAATTCAATTCCGCCAACTCTTTAAAGGGAACCGGAACAACTTCAAGATGAATATCGATGCGGTCGAGTAGAGGGCCCGAGATTTTATTCAGGTATTTTTGCACAATACCCGGACCACAAACACAATCTTTTGTCGGATGATTGTAATAGCCGCATGGACATGGATTCATAGAAGCCGCCAGCATAAAAGAAGCCGGATATTCTACCGTAAATTTTGCCCGTGAAATGGTAATTGTCCTGTCTTCCAGAGGTTGACGCATCACTTCCAAAACTGTTCTTTTAAATTCAGGTAGTTCATCAAGGAAAAGAACACCATTGTGTGCCAAGGATATTTCTCCCGGTTGTGGGTAATTTCCTCCTCCTACCAGGGCTACGTCCGAAATTGTATGGTGTGGACTTCTGAAAGGGCGCAGGGTCATTAATGAAGTTTCTTTGTCAATGTTGCCGGAAACGGAATGGATTTTAGTAGTTTCCAAAGCTTCTTTTAATGTAAAGGGAGGAAGAATTCCGGGAATTCGTTTGGCTAACATGGTTTTTCCTGCTCCGGGCGGGCCAACCAAAATAATGTTATGTCCTCCGGCTGCTGAAATTTCCAAAGCACGTTTTACATTTTCCTGTCCTTTTACATCGGCAAAATCCAAAGCAGCGTTAGTAGCCTGGGCATAAAACTCAGCTCTGGTATCTATTGTCGTTTGTTCAATACAATCTTCTCCGTTTAAAAAGTCGATAACCTCGCTAATATTTTCAGCGCCATAAACTTTTAAAGTATCAACAACAGCAGCCTCGCGAACATTTTGTTTTGGAAGAATAAAACCTTCAAAACCTTCTTTGCGTGCATTTATGGCAATGGGGAGGGCCCCCTTAATGGGTTGCAAAGTACCATCCAAACTTAATTCCCCCATCAAAACATATTTCGAAAGTTTATCTGAATTTATTTGGTTCGATGCTGCCAGAATACCTGCTGCAAGCGGCAGATCGTATGCCGATCCTTCTTTTCGAATATCAGCAGGAGCCATGTTAATAATGATTTTGTATCGCGGCCACTTGTAAGCGTTTAGCCTGAGAGCCGATTCTATTCTTTGCTGACTTTCTTTTACTGCACTGTCGGGCAGGCCAACCAGCATAAATTTAATACCGTTGGTAACATCTACTTCAATGGTTATGGTGGTTGCATCAATTCCGAATACTGCGCTTCCGAAGGTTTTGACTAACATATATTTGGGTGTTTATTTGAGAAATTAAATTTATCAAAATAAACTGAAATGTAAAACAGTAAACAGAACTTATGATATATTAATCAGCAATTATTTATTAAAGGAAAAACTATTTCACCAAAAATTTACTTGTAAAACTACCTTTAATCCCCTTAACCGATAATAAATACATGCCTGAACGTAATCCCCGGATATCAATCTGAGTTGCTTTATTTGGAGATACTTCAACATCAAAAGTTCTGATATTACGTCCGGCAATATCCCATATTTCTATTTTAGAGAGACCGCTAATGTTTCTGGCATTTACGTATAATATATCTTTAGCCGGAACAGGGTAGATTTTAAAAGATTTTTGATCAGAAAATTCAGTAGTTTGTGTGGTTGCCGATTTGGTCAAAGCATTTAACATCTCACGATCAAGCTGGTAGCCCTGATAGTTTTCATATTCACAGTCCTGACGGCCACTATTTAGAATTCCAAAACCACCTGAAAGGTTCCATAATGCCCAGCCCAGGTTGTTTTCTCTGAAAAAAGCCGATAAATCAGTAAGAAAATCAACAGCTACTTTATGCGGAGTCTGATTATAAACTCCAAATTCCTGAACCATAATCGGGATATTATACAAATTAGCAGTTTCAACAGTTTCCTTATAGTTTTCGAATGGAGAAAGTTCGTTACCGGCTGATGTTTTTAGTTTTCCGTTTTCATCCAATTTATAGGAAGTTTGTTTTTTACCCCAGGAATTATCAGATAAATTCAAAGTTAATTCATTTTCCCCTTTTTTAATTGTAATTGAATTGATGGTCATCCAGTCTCCGGCAGTATTCTCAAAAGAAATACGAGTAGCGTTCGCGGATAAAATTACTGAATAATCTTTATTTGAAATATTCTGATACCCCCATTCGGTTTCCACAATTTTTGTAAAATCATCTCCTAAATCAGGGCCGCAAACAAACCTTTTTGAAAGGATGGTTTTTGTTCCGGCTTTAATATTTAAGGTCGATTCAATTGAAACCTGATTTACGTTTACAATAATTTCGGTTCCTGTTTCGAAATTACCTTCAAAAACCAATGGGCTTTTGTATTCGTTTTTCCATGTGCCATAAAGGTAGTTGGAAATCGCAAGCATTGGCCATTGTGGCAGAGACCAGTCAGAGGACCCATTTACCCAGCTTGCTTTGTAATGTGTAAGTTGAAAAGGATCATAACTATGGATTGCCTGAGCAATGTTGGGTTTATCTTTCAAAGACATAAGCAGACCTCTGCCAAATCCCAATCCATCTATAAAAATTACCCTATTGGGAGTAATGTCATGAATTGCTTTAACAGCCATATTCATCACTCCAACATAAATTTCTTCTTCCACATCGTGAGGTTCATTCACAAGGTTAAAACTCAATCTGTCCGATGAAATTTCCTTGTATCTTTCTGCAAACATTTGCCAATGGTTTACAAAAGTGTTTTGTGCAGTAGTGTCTGTCCAAAGGTCAAGTTGATGATGAACCGGTAAATTGGCTGTTTCGTTAACACAATATCCGGGAGCACGATGCAGGTTAATACAAATATGAACATTGTATTTGTTTCCCCACTCTATTACCTGGTCGATTTTTGCCAGTTGCGATTCAACAAAATAGTTCCAGTTGTTCGTTAGTGTGTAAGTTCTGTAGTCTAACGGGAGTCGAACAAAATTGAATCCCAGTTCTTCAATAATTATAAATTCTTTTTCAGAAAATCCTTTGTTGCTGTACGAAACATCAAATTTACCCAAAAGGTTAAAGCCTTTCTGTTGAGAGCAAAATTCTTTTAAATCTGAAACAGGTTCGCCAGGTTGTGCGAACGAATTTAGGTTTATACCTAAAATTCCAAAAAGAACCAGCAGTATTATTTTACGTGAATTCATTGCGTCCATAATATTGTTGTTTTTTGGTTACTAAATACACAAATATTTCAATAAGAAATATTTTTTAGGGTTTGTAAAGAAAGGTATAAAGTTAAATACTTTGTTTTAAAAATGCAATTAATTGATTAATAGAGCTTTTTGCGTTTAATCAAAAAAGAAAGTAAAACCTCTTTAAAATCCTTGTTAATATCCGCTTCAGCGAGGTCGATTTGATATTGTCCACATTTCACTTTTAAATCTTCGAAATATGAATTTACTGTTGAAACGTAATGGTTTTTAACTTCAGAAGGATTGAATTTAACTGTTTGTCCGCTTTCCAAGTCAACAAATTTATGAGGACGGTTGCTGTATTTAAATTCTCTTTCCAAAGTATGGTCGGTTACATGGAATAGAATAACCTCGTGTTTATTATACCTCAAATGCTGAAGTGCAGAAAAAAGTTCTTCGCTTTTCTGATTATCCAGCATATCGCTAAAAATAATTACCAAAGAGCGTTTATGAATGTTTTCAGCTATTTCGTGAAGAACATCAGTGGTATTTGTGTTTTTTCTAAGGTGAGCATTTTCAGGTTTAATTAATTCTGAAAGTTTTCCATACATTAATTCAGCATTTACTGATGAAATTCTGGGGCTGGTATGAAATTCTATTTTGTCAGAAAACAATGTTAATCCAACGGCATCCCTCTGTTTGCGCATCAGGTAGATAAGAGCCGCAGCTGTATAAACTGAAAAAGCGAGTTTGTTTTGTAAGTGTTTACTTCCTTTTGAAAAGGGAAAAAGCATTGAAGAAGAAGTATCAATAACCAATTGACAACGAAGATTGGTTTCCTCTTCATACTGTTTAACAAACAATTTATCTGTACGTGCAAAAAGTTTCCAGTCGATATGTTTGGTGGATTCTCCCTGGTTGTATAAACGGTGTTCGGCAAATTCGACAGAGAAACCATGAAAAGGACTCCTGTGTAATCCGGTTATAAATCCTTCAACAACCTCATGTGCAATCAATCCAAGGTTGTCAAACTGGTGGAATTCTTCTATGTCGAAAATGTTCTTCATTCGTCAATAAAATATTCACCGGGTGACTAATTGTTATAACTCATAGCCACCCGGTGAATGAATTGTAAAGAAAACTTTTTTACAGGAGTGCATCAAGTTTTGCTGTAAACGCTTGTTTTGGTCCTGCACCAACTTGTTTGTCAACTACTTCCCCGTTTTTAACAAATAATACAGTTGGAATATTTCTAATTCCGTATTTCATTGCTACATTTGGATTTGAGTCAACATCAACTTTTCCTATAACTGCTTTTCCTTCGTATTCCGCAGACATTTCTTCCACAATAGGAGCAATCATACGACATGGTCCGCACCATACTGCCCAAAAGTCAATCATTACCGGTTTATCAGAATTTACTACTAATTCTTCGAAGTTCGCATCTGTTATTTCTAAAGCCATAATTTTATATTTTTTGTTAATATTAATTCAAAATATTTTGTGCAAAATTAGCTAATTAATTCTATAGCTAATGTCTAAATCCTCTTCAAACAACCTTAAAAACTCATCTGTTAAATTAATCTTAGTTGTTCTTGAAAACATTTGAATATTCATATTGTTCTGAGGATCGTAAATGTTGAATTTTAATAGTGTTTTTCCCTTATTCTTTACTGTCAGATTTTCAATCTGTTCCACTACATTATTATCTAATTTATCGAGAGGTAAATTGAGTGTAATACTTTTTACATGGTTTTTACGGACTTCAGAAAGTAATTCAATGTGCGATATTTTATACTCGTAACTGCTTCCGTTATATCGTTGTCTGACACTTCCTTTTACCATTAGGAACAAACCGGTTTTACAAAACTTATGAAAGTTTACATAATCTTGCCCGAATAAGAAAAATTCCATCGAATCGGTATAATCCGAAAGTGTGAAAGTACTGTATGGATTACCGTTTTTTGAAGTCCCCTCGCGTGAAGCGGTAACCATTCCACCCAAAGTAATATCTTTTCCCTGGTATTTTTCAATATCATTATTTAAGTCTTTGATAAAAATATCGCGCGAACAAAAACTTTGAATTTCCAGTTTATAATCATCCAGCGGATGTGCAGTTAAATAAATTCCAATCAGGTTTTTCTCCTTTTCCAAAAGTATCAGTTTAGCCCATTCCTCAACATCGGGAATATTTGGTTTTTTAATGGCCTGGCTTGCTCCCATATCGCCAAATAAACTTTGCTGAGCGCTATTTCTTTCCAATTGAATCAGGTTACCATATCGAATTATTTTTTCAATAAAAGTAGTGGAGTCATTTTCGTCTTCACCAGCAAAAAAGCTACTTCTTTTTATACCATCCAGGTTATCGAAAGCACCTGCCATTGCAAGTGCTTCAATATTTTTTTTGTTAACAGCCTGCAAGTTTACATTTTCAACCAAATCAAAAATGGTTTTAAATTCGCCATGTTTTTCTCTGGCATTTATAATATCTTGAACTGCACCGGCACCTACACCTTTTATGGCACCCATTCCAAAACGGATATCTCCATTTTTATTGGCCGTAAATTTTATAAAACTTTCATTTATATCAGGCCCTAAAACATTTAACTTCATTCGTTTACATTCGGTCATCAGTTTTGTAATGTCGGTAATATTGTTAAGGTTCCGGCTAAGGTTGGCGGCCATAAATTCTGCCGGATAGTGGGCTTTTAAATATCCTGTTTGATAGGCGATATGCGCATAACAAACAGAGTGTGATTTGTTAAAAGCATATGACGCAAAAGCTTCCCAGTCTTTCCATATTTTTTCTATTACCTCATCGGGCTGTTTTCCTTTGTTTTTGCATTCATCAACAAACTGAAAATTAGCTTTACAACCTTCTACAAATTTAACTTTCAGCTTATTCATAACAGCCATAATTTTTTTACCCATTGCTTTACGCAACGTATCAGAATCTCCGCGGGTAAATCCTGCCAATAATCTCGAAAGTAACATAACCTGCTCCTGGAATACTGTAATTCCATAGGTGTCGCTCAGGTATTTTTCCATCATTGGCAGATCATAATCAACTTTTTGCCTGCCATGTTTTCGGGCAATGTAATCAGGTATGTATTCCATTGGCCCGGGACGATACAATGCATTCATTGCCACCAAATCTTCAAAACGGTTAGGTTTCAGATCACGAAGGTGTTTTTTCATTCCATCGGATTCAAACTGGAAAATTGCAGTTGTTTCTCCATGACTAAAAAGTTCATATGTTTTTTCATCGTCCCATGGAATTTTTTCAATATCAATTTCGATACCTTTCGACAGGCGGACATTTTCAATGGTTTCCTTAATAATTGAAAGCGTCTTTAATCCAAGGAAATCCATTTTCAGCAACCCTATGTCTTCAACAAAACGACCATCATATTGAGTGGTTAAAAGGTTTTCTTCGTCTTTGGTTGGCATTAAAGGGATATGCTCATCAAGTGGATCGCGACTTATAAGAATTCCGCAGGCATGTACACCTGATTGTCTAACCGAACCCTCCAGGGTTTCAGCAAATTTTATGGTTTGAGCAACCAGTGGATTTTCCGATTCCTTTTCTTTTTTCAGTTCAGCACTTTCTTTATATGCTTTTGTGAAGTTCATTTTTGGCGCCTCGGGAACCAGTTTTGCCAGCCTGTCGGCTTCCGGTAACGGGAGCTTTAAAACACGGGCAACATCACGAATAGCGGATTTTGTTGCCATAGTGCCAAATGTACAAATGTGGGCAACTTTATCCTGTCCGTATTTTTCGGTTACGTAATCAAGAACCAGTTGTCTTCCGTCATCATCAAAATCGATATCTACATCGGGAAGTGAAATCCGGTCGGGATTCAGGAAACGTTCAAAAAGCAAGTCATATTTAATCGGGTCAATATTTGTAATTCCTGTGCAATATGAAACTGCAGCTCCGGCAGCGGAACCACGTCCGGGGCCTACTAATACGCCCATTTCTTTGGCTTTATTGATAAAATCCTGGGTAATCAGGAAGTAGCCCGGATATCCCATTAACTTTATCGTATTTAACTCAAAATCAAGCCTTGAAGTTACGCCTTCTTCCAAAGGATCGCCGTACCTAAGTTTAGCACCTTTGAATGTTAAATGTCTCAGGTAGGCAGCTTCAAGTTTTACCCGTAAAACCTTCTCATAACCACCCAATCTTTCAAATGCATCGTCACCAAATTCTTTACGCAAAGCCGACTCCGGGTACTTTTCACGAAAACCTTCTTCCGTTCCAATCTCCTCGGGAATCGGGAAAACAGGCATAATAGGAGCCGAATCAAGTTTGAAATCTTCAATTTTTTTAACTATTTCTGAAGTATTTTTCAGGGCTTCAGGAATATCAGCAAAAAGATCATTCATCTCTTGTTGAGTCTTAAACCATTCCTGTTTTGTATATCGCATACGGTTTGGATCGTCGATATCTTTCCCAGTATTTAAACATATTAGCAGGTCGTGGGCATCGGCGTCTTCCTCGTTTGTAAAATGAACATCGTTGGTGGCAATTATTTTAATACCATACTTTTTTGCCAATGGAACTATTTGTTTATTAACTTTCACCTGCCAGTCGTACACATCTTCTCTTTCTCGCTGGGATTCAGCCGGATGGCGCTGTAATTCGAGATAATAATCATCGCCAAAAATATTTTTGAACCACTGAATCGACGCTTCAGCTTCTTTCAGGTTGTTGTTCATAATTTTATTTGGAATTTCTCCCCCAAGGCATGACGAAGAAACCACAAGTCCCTCGCTGTGTTTTTCCAACAGATTTTTGTCGATACGTGGTTTATAATAAAAACCATCGTTATTGGCAATTGATATGAGCTTGACCAGATTTTTATAACCGGTTTTATTTTTAGCAAGTAAAATAAGGTGATGTCCGGATCTGTCGATTTTATCTTTTTTGTCGTTTATGGTACGGGCTGCCACGTATGTTTCGCAACCCAGAATTGGTTTAATTCCTGCTTTACCGCATGCTGCATGAAACTCTTTTATTCCAAACATGGTTCCGTGATCGGTTAATGCAAGAGCACTCATACCGTCGGTTTTTGCTTTATTCACAAGTGCTCCAACGCTTGCTGCACCGTCCAGAATGGAATATTGTGAGTGTACATGTAAATGGGTAAATTGTATCATTCTTGTTTCAATTTTATCTTTTTCTTTAACACCAAAAATGGGTTTTAAAGTTACTTAATTTAAGTCTTCAATTTTGAGGTGTTAATAAATATTAATGAAAATCAGGGCATAAAAAAACCTGGTTGAAACCAGGTTTTACAATTCAATATTTTGAGAAATCAACTTCGCAATTTCCTGAAATTCTTCAGGTGTGAATTTCTTTTTGTCCGAGAAATTTAACAAATCGGCTTCATTTTGCAAAGGTGCCAAATGAATATGTGCATGTGGTACTTCAAGACCAAGCACCAAAACTCCAACCTTTTCGCAGGGAATGGCTTTTTTTATTCCTTTGGCTACTTTTTTTGCAAATATTTGTAATCCGGTATAAGTTTCATCATCCAGATCAAAAAGAGAATCAACCTCTTTTTTTGGAATTACCAATGTGTGACCTTTAGTTACCGGGAAAATATCAAGAAACGCAAAATAGTTTTCATCTTCCGCAACTTTGTAAGCAGGAATTTCGCCATTTACTATTTTGGTAAAAATACTTGCCATTTTCTTAAATTGAGATTTCGATAATTTCGAATGGAATAACTCCCGACGGAACTTTAATGTCCACTACATCACCAACTTTTTTACCCATTAAGCCTTTTGCAATAGGTGTTTTTACTGATATTTTTCCTTGTTTTAAATCGGCTTCACTTTCAGGAACCAGGGTGTATTTCATTGTGGCATTGTTCTTTTTATTTTTGATTGTTACCACATTTAATATCTGAACCTTAGAAGTTTTTATTTTTGATTCATCCAGAATTCGTGCATTTGCAATTTTGCCTTGAAGTTCAGCAATTTTTGCTTCCAACATACCCTGGGCATCTTTCGCAGCATCGTATTCAGCATTTTCTGAAATATCTCCTTTTTCAATAGCCTCGCCTATTTGTTTAGAAATTGCCGGACGCTCAACATTCATTAAGTGTTCCAACTCTTTTTTAAGTTTTTTTAGTCCTTCTTTTGTTAAATATACTACTTGGGACATGACTTATTCTTCTTTTTTGATGTTACCATATAAAAAAAACAGAAAGAATCCCGAAATTCCGGAACTCTTCCTTTGTGCAAATTTAGATATTTTATTTGAACTAGAAATATCTTTGTTAAAAAATGTTCAAAATGAACGTATTAGATATTACTATTTATATTTTCTGTTTAGAATTTCACTGTAAATGACAGCTTTCCTTAAAGAAAAGTCCTCTTTTACCGTAAATCTTTTTTTTATTGATTTTGTTTCAGGTTTTGATTCTTTGGTTATAATATTTCCACCTTCATTGTCTGCTTTGAAATCGTATTTTTGTTCGTTTATATATGGTTCGTATTTCTCTTCATATTCTTCCTCCAATTCCTCACTAACAGGAATTGTTTCGGTACTGGCTGCTTCAGGAAACACTTCTTCGGTAAACATGTCCCAAATGTCTCCACCTGTTTTTTGTTCATCCGGAGCACCTGGCATTTCCTTTTTTTTCTTTTTTAACTGACCAATAGCACCTGCAGCTGCAATAATAAGAGTTAATAATATGACTATCAGATCGTCCATTACAATTTTTGTGATTACAATAAAATTCTACTTTTGTGGTTTTGATATAAAAGTACAAAAAATATGCAGGAGGTATTTAAAAAAGGGAAGTTTTTGTTTTTGTTGCTTGTAGTCTTTTTAGTTTCAAATTCATGCAATAAAATTCAGGATTCGCAGGTACCGGACATCCCCTTCTCATTTACGATAAATTTAACCATTGCCAATGACCTAACAATTCCCGGGAATTCAATGTATTTCCCGGCAGGGGGATTTGGTGGAGTAATTGTTTATTGCGAAATGCCTGATGTTTATTATGCTTACGATGCCACATGCACATATGAAATTAATCAAAGCTGTAAAATACAGAATACAGGAGTGGTTGGTGAGTGTTCGTGTTGTGAATCGAAGTTTTTATTTACCGGAGGTGCATTTCCTGCAAAAGGTCCGGCAGCTGCTCCTTTACGACAATATAATATATCGCGAATGAATAGTTTTACCCTTCGGGTATATAACTAACAGCAAAAAAAATGGATTTCCTCTTTATGGGAAATCCATTTTTTTATCAATATATCAATATCTGTAATGTTCCGGTTTAAACGGACCTTCTTTTGGAACTCCTAAATACGCTGCTTGTTCTTCAGTTAATTCAGTAAGTTTAACGCCAATTTGTTCGAGATGCAAACGAGCAACTTCTTCATCTAATTTTTTGGAAAGCGTGTAAACGCCTACCTCGTAATCATTTTGCCACAAATCGATTTGTGCTAATGACTGGTTTGTAAAGGAGTTACTCATAACAAATGATGGGTGGCCGGTTGCACAACCAAGATTAACCAGTCGTCCTTCAGCCAGAAGGAAAATACTATGTCCGTCAGGGTATTTATACTTGTCCACCTGTGGTTTTATATTTTCTTTTTCAATTCCCGGCCAAACTTCCAGTTGTGCTACCTGGATTTCATTATCGAAATGTCCAATGTTACAAACTATAGCCTGATCATTCATTTTTGACATGTGCTCTGCCGTAATCACATCTTTGTTTCCCGTTGTAGTAACAAAAATATTTCCTTCCTTAAGAGCATCTTCCATAGTTGTAACTTTAAATCCTTCCATTGCAGCCTGCAGGGCACAAATAGGATCAATTTCAGTTACAATTACTCTTGCACCATAACTACGCATAGAATGTGCGCAACCTTTACCAACATCACCGTAACCCGCTACAACCACTACTTTTCCTGCTATCATTACATCTGTGGCACGTTTAATTCCGTCTGCCAATGACTCTCGGCAACCGTATAGGTTATCGAATTTCGACTTGGTAACAGAATCGTTAACGTTTATTGCAGGAACCAGTAACTCACCTTTTTCAAACATTTGATAAAGACGGTGAACTCCTGTTGTGGTTTCTTCCGAAACACCTTTCCATTCTGCAACTGTCCGGTGCCATTTATGATTATCTTCTTTTAAAGTTTTCTTTAACAATTCAAGAATAACTTTTTCTTCTTCACTTCCGGCATCAACGTCCAAAACAGCTGCATCATTTTCTGCAGCATATCCCTTATGTATGAGCAATGTTGCATCTCCGCCGTCGTCTACTATAAGTTGCGGACCTTTACCGTCGGGGAAACTTAATGCCTCTCTTGTACACCACCAATATTCCTCCAAAGTTTCACCTTTCCATGCAAATACCGGAACTCCTGCTTTAGCAATCGCTGCTGCAGCATGATCCTGAGTTGAGAAGATATTACAGCTACACCAGCGAACATCAGCTCCCAGTTCAACAAGAGTTTCAATTAGAACTGCAGTTTGAATGGTCATGTGTAAACTACCCATAACACGTACGCCGTCCAATGGTTTTGATGGTCCGAATTTTTTCCTTATTGACATCAGACCCGGCATTTCCTTTTCTGCAATTGCTATCTCTTTTCTTCCAAAATCTGCCAATGCAATATCGGCTACTTTATAATCAACTTTGTTTTCTACTGCTACTGTCATATTTATATTGTACTAAATTCTGTTTCTAAAAAATTTGTGCAAAACTAACAAATTCTCAATAAAATGGGGTGATAATCAGAAAAATGGGATGGTAATATTATAATTAATTTCCCATATCCGACATGAACTTAATTCTCATCAGCCGGATATCGTCTTCAGAATATTCATCTTCTCCCAACTCATCTAATGCTTCCTCTATCGAATCTTCCTCAGTTTCGCGGAAATAATCAAAAATTTCTTCCTGGTGGTCTTCATCTAAAACATCATTAATATAGTAATCGATATTTAACCTGGTACCCGAATTTACTATTGCTTCAACTTCAGAAATTATGTCTTTTACTGATACGCCTTTTGAATCCGCAATATCTTCAAAAGATAATTTCCTGTCAATACTTTGTATAATAAACACTTTTAGCTTCGATTTGTTGGCAACCGTTCTGACTACCATATCGTCAGGCCTTTCAATCTCGTTGTCTTCAACGTACGTGGCAATAAGTTTGACAACTTCTTTCCCGTATCTTCTTGCCTTTCCTTGTCCTACACCCTGAATTTTTTGCAACTCTTCAAGATTGATCGGATATTGAATTGACATGTCTGCAAGAGAAGGTTCCTGGAAAATCACGTATGGAGGTAAATTGTGTTTTTTTGCAATTTTTTTGGTTAAATCTTTGAGCATTTTAAAAAGCTGCGGATCGCCACTTGCTCCTCCGGAAGGTGCTCCGGCACTCTCTGCAGCTCCATCTTCCTCTTCGTATTCATGATTTTTTACCAGCATAAAGCTGACTGGTTTTTTAAGGAATTCATGTCCTTTCTCAGTCATTTTCAGCAAGCCGTAATTTTCTATATCCTTGCTAATAATTCCGGCTATCATTGCCTGTCTGAAAACTGCATTCCAAAATCTTTCATCATGGTCTTTTCCAATACCAAAACTATTTAAAGTGTAATGTTTAAATGATTTTATTGCTGCTGTTTTATTACCGATTAGAATATGAGTAATATGGTCGGCTTTGTATTGTTCGTTTACTTCAACAATTGCCTTTAAAGCCAGAACAACTTCATCTTTTGCTTCAATCTGTTCCTTTGGATTCAGACAATTATCGCAATTTCCACAGTTTTCAGGTTTGTATATTTCTCCAAAATAGTGTAATAAAATTATACGTCGACAAATGGCAGTTTCTGCATATGAAACGGTATCTAACAATAACTGTTTCCCAATTTCCTGTTCAGCAACCGGTTTGCCGTGCATAAATTTTTCCAGTTTCTGGATGTCTTTATAGCTGTAAAATGTAATACACTTCCCTTCGCCTCCATCGCGGCCAGCCCTGCCGGTCTCCTGATAATAACCTTCGAGGCTTTTGGGAATATCGTAATGGATAACAAACCTAACATCAGGTTTATCAATTCCCATTCCAAATGCAATTGTTGCAACAATAACGTCAACCTCTTCCAATAAAAATTTGTCCTGATTGGCAGATCGGGTTGCTGCATCCATCCCTGCATGATAAGGCAAAACTTTTATTCCGTTAACTGCCAGAGTTTCGGCGATTTCTTCAACTTTTTTTCGACTTAAACAATAGATAATTCCTGATTTGCCTTCGTTTTGTTTGATAAATTTGATAATCTGGTTTTCTGTTTTTGTTTTTGGCCGAACTTCGTAATAAAGGTTTTCGCGATTAAATGAAGCTTTAAAAACCTGAGCATCCAGAATTCCCAGATTTTTTTGAATGTCATGCTGCACTTTTGCAGTTGCTGTAGCAGTTAATGCAATAATTGGTGACTTGCCAATTTCTTCTACAATTGGTTTTATTCGTCTGTATTCCGGCCTGAAATCATGGCCCCACTCTGAAATACAGTGTGCCTCATCTATGGCATAGAAAGATATTTTAACTTTTTTCAAAAAATCAATATTATCTTCCTTTGTAAGTGACTCAGGGGCTACGTATAATAATTTGGTTTTACCCTTTAGTACATCTGTTTTTACTTCTTGTGCCGCGCTTTTTGAAAGAGATGAATTCAAAAAATGAGCAACGTTGTCTTCAGCATGCATTCCCCGAATTGAATCCACCTGATTTTTCATCAAAGCAATTAAAGGTGAAATTACTATGGCAGTACCTTCTAAAAGCAGGGCGGGTAACTGATATATCAGAGATTTACCACCTCCCGTAGGCATTAGCACAAATGTATTCTTCCCGTCCAGCACGTTTCTGATTGCTTCTTCCTGTTGTCCTTTAAACCGATCGAAGCCAAAATAGTGCTGTAGTTTTTCTGTTAAAACAAGCTCCTTCATGTTTATTTGAAAATATCCCGATCAATAAATCTCTTAATTACTTAAATCCTAAATTATTTAAAAGTAACCAAAATGACAATAAATTGATTCTAATTTTTAGATTTTAATATTTTTTATGGAAAAGAATTAAATAATTCTACAGCATAGGAAACCAATAAGTATATATATTTGTGCAGTTTTTAAAAAAAGCGAAAAAATTGATTTGAATGAGTCAGGAAAGTAACCGCGAAGAACAAACCACTAAAAAGCGGAAAAAAGAAAAAGTGCCACAGGGTGAAATGTCCTTTTTAGAACACCTGGAAGAATTGCGCTGGCATATTGTAAGATCGGTTGGAGCAGTAATGGTATTTGCAATTGCGGCATTTATATTAAAGGAATTTATATTTGATATGGTGATTTTAAAGCCACGTTTGCCTGAATTCTGGACCAACAGAATGTTTGCCAAACTGGGAGATATCGTTGGAACAGATGCAGTAAAGATCAATCAGACTGCCCTAAAAATGCAAAGTATAAATATTGCCGGTCAGTTTTCCACACATATATTGGTTTCTATAATTGCCGGATTTATTATGGCATCACCATTTGTTTTTTTCGAATTCTGGAGATTTATAAAACCTGCACTTTATGAAAAAGAAAAGAAACATGCCAGTGGTGCTGTTTTTTTTACTTCCATATTATTTTTACTGGGAGTATTATTCGGATATTATCTGATTGTGCCGCTTTCCATACATTTTCTTGGGACCTATCAGGTAAGTAGTGATGTGGAAAACATGATTAATCTACGTTCTTATATTGGTTCAGTAACATCCATTTCCTTAGCTTCCGGGGTAGTATTTCTTCTGCCTATATTTTCTTACTTTTTGAGTAAAGTAGGATTACTAACACCGGAATTTATGAAAAAATACAGAAAACATTCCTATGTAATTATGTTGTTACTGTCTGCAATCATTACTCCTCCTGATATTTTTAGCCAGATTTTAGTTTGTTTCCCATTGGTATTTTTGTACGAAATTGGAATCATAATTTCGCGTGTTGTCGTTAAAAAACGTGAAAAAGAGTTGGACGAAATATAATTCATAAAGTAAATCACGTTATTTGTTAAAATGATTTTACGAGCAGAAAATATTGTAAAGAAATACCGAAAACGTACTGTTGTAAAAGGAGTTAGTTTTGAAGTAAATCGGGGCGAGATTGTAGGATTGCTTGGTCCGAACGGGGCAGGAAAAACAACATCGTTTTATATGATTGTGGGATTAATCCAACCCCTATCCGGGAAAATTTTTCTTGATGAAGAGGAAATTACAAATCAACCGGTTTATAAAAGAGCAAAAAAAGGAATTGGCTACCTTGCCCAGGAAGCATCAGTTTTTAGAAATCTAAGCATTGAAGATAATATTAAAGCCGTTTTGGAAATGACCAACTATTCAAAACAGTATCAAAAAGAAAAGCTTGAAACTTTAATAGAAGAATTTGGTCTTCAGCATATCAGGAAAAGTAAAGGAATTCAGCTTTCAGGGGGAGAGCGCAGACGTACCGAAATTGCCAGAGCGCTGGCAATCGATCCTAAATTTGTATTGCTTGATGAGCCATTTGCCGGAGTTGATCCGATAGCCGTGGAAGATATTCAGCAAATAGTTATGAAATTAAAGGAAAAGAATATCGGGGTTTTAATCACTGATCACAATGTACACGAAACTTTGAATATTACCGACAGGTCTTATTTGCTTTTTGAAGGCTCAATATTAAAAGCAGGAACAGCAGAAGAACTTGCTGCAGATGAGGTAGTTCGGAGAGTTTATCTGGGTCAGAATTTCGAGTTGCGTTAATAAAAACAGCAAAAGCCAAAAAAAAATTACATTTGGTTTGCAGATTCAAAAAACATCATTTTCTTTGCAGCGCTAAAATAAAAAAGCATCTTCTTAAAAGAAAGAGATGATTTTAGCATGAAAAAAATCCCAAAAATATTTGGTGGATATCAAAAATGAAGTATTTTTGCAGTCCCAAAATTAAGGGAAAGATAGGAAGGCCCGTTCGTCTAGGGGTTAGGACGCCAGGTTTTCATCCTGGTAGCAGGGGTTCGAATCCCCTACGGGCTACTTTTTTGAACAGATAAAAAATAAGAATTAGTATAATGGCAAATCATAAGTCAGCATTAAAAAGAATACGTCAGGACAAAGCAAAAAGATTGCACAACAGATATTATGCGAAAACAACCCGTAATGCAATCAAAACTTTACGTAACACTTCTGACAAAGAAGAGGCTACAAAATTGTATCCTGAAGTGGTTTCTATGATTGATAAACTGGCAAAACGTAATATCATTCATAAAAACAAAGCTTCTAATTTAAAATCTAAATTAGCTGCACAAATCAGTTCATTGTAAGAAATTATTACAGCATATTTGAGAAACCTCTCCAATTTTGGAGAGGTTTTTTTATGTTTTCAATTTTGATTTTGCCAATTTTGGGTAATTATATGATTATTACATGATGGCAAGAAATCTCAATATCTATCTGGTCTTTGATAAAAAATTGACAAAGACAAGGTTTTTGAAGTTTTGAAAATCAAGGATTTTACCTTTATAAATGACTGTTTTCAAAACAAGAGTAAGGCAGTATTTGGTGATTTCTTGCAAAGATAAATTAACCCAAAAGCATATGAGCGATTACAAAAAATTGAACATCAAAGAATGGGCAGTAGAAGACCGGCCTCGTGAGAAAATGTTAAGAAATGGCTCCCGGTCACTTTCAGATGCTGAATTAATGGCAATTCTTATTGGTTCAGGTAATACAGAAGAAACCGCAGTTGAATTATCAAGGCGAATTTTGTCATCAGCAGATAACAATTTGAATGAACTTGGAAGAAAAGATGTTGAGTCTCTGATACAGTTTAAGGGAATTGGAGAAGCAAAAGCAATCACAATTGTTGCTGCATTGGAATTGGGTAAACGGCGAAAAGAAGCCGATGTTTTTGCAAAAAAGAAAATAACCGGAAGTAAAGATGCGGCAGATTATTTTTTACCGCTTTTGGGAGATTTAAATCATGAGGAATTTTGGATATTAATGCTCGACCGCGGAAACAAAATCAAGGATAATTTCAGAATCAGTTCGGGCGGAATTTCAGGAACGGTAATAGATGTCCGGTTAATTTTAAAAGCTGCACTCGAAAAACAGGCGAGCTCGATAATTCTTTGTCATAACCATCCTTCGGGCACCATGCAGGCTTCGGATGCCGATTTAAAAATAACCCGAAAAATTGCAGATGCTGCCAAAATTATGGATATAACGGTCCTTGATCACATAATTATCGGAAATAACAAATATCTTAGCCTTGCCGATGAAGGAATATTGTAACAACTGTAATTCTATAACATGATTCTGATCTATTCCGATAAAATAACACCAAGGTTAAAATATATAATGGAACTGATATTTAACGGAATACTCATGACAGAAGTTAAATTTTCCCGAAGTCAGGATGATTTTCTAAGTTCTGATTTACCCAAAATAAATTACTCCAATCAAAAATTTTCAGACGAAATTTATTTCAAACCTCATCCAATTCTTTTTGAACCCGGAATCAGGAAGCAGAATATTGACGTTGTGCCCTTTAAAAATATGAGTTGCTTTTTTCAAACTTCGCCCGATTCGACATTTCCTTTTGATGTTTTTGCTGCTTCGTTTTTTTTGGTAAGTCGATACGAAGAATACAGTACTGTAGATTTTGACCAATACGGAAGATTTTCGGCAAGCCAAAGTATTTTGCACAAACTGGAAATAATTAAAAAACCTGTAGTTGATATTTGGGCACAGTGGTTGGCCGATGAAATCAAAGAAAAATACAAGCAACTAAAGTTTTTTAAAAACAAATTCAGGTATATTTCAACCATCGATATTGATAATGCCTGGGCTTATTTAAACAAAGGTTTTTGGAGAACCTATGCTGCACAGTTAAAATCTGTTTTAACAGGAAATTTTGATGAGTTTAAAACCAGACTGGAAGTATTAAATGGCAAAAAGAAAGATCCTTATCATACCTATGAATACCTGAATTCGGTTTTTTCCGGTAACGAAGAGAAGATAAAATTCTTTTTCCTTATGGGCAATTATGCAAAATTTGATAAAAATATATCGTATAAAAATCACGGTTTGCAAGAATTGATTAAGGGAATTGCAAAAAATTATGACGTTGGAATTCATCCTTCTTTTGCAGGATTTATAAAAGGGGATCACAATGAAGTAGTTCAGGAAAAGGATCGTCTGGCAACTATTTCAGGAAGGAAAATAAAAAAAAGCCGGCAACATTATCTCAACCTCAGGTTTCCGAAAACCTACCAAAATCTTTTAAAAGCCGGAATTACGGAAGATTTTACCTTGGGATTTTCAGATCAGATTGGATTTAGGGCTGGCACCTGTACTCCATTTTATTTCTACGATTTGGAAAACGAAGTACAAACTAATTTGAAGATTGTTCCGTTTCAGGTAATGGATGGCACTTTGTTACATTATCAAAAATTTTCACCCGTAAGGGCGATCGATGAGATCGAGCGTTTAATGGAGGAAGTAAAAAATGTGGGTGGAACTTTTGTAAGTATCTGGCACAACGAAACGGTGAACGATTTGGGAGAGTGGAAAGGCTATCAGGAAGTTTTTGAAAAAACGAACCAACTAGGATTTAAATGGGCAAATGAACAGGCAGGTAGTTTATATTAAACACCAGGATATTGACGACAAAAAATGGTCGGTTTGTATTGATAAAGCAGACAATAGCAGAATCTATGCAAATATCTGGCATCTTGATCGTACAGCCGAAGTATGGGATGCGCTGGTTTTGGGCGATTACGATTATGTAATGCCACTTCCGGTAAGATCAAAATATGGACTTAAATACATTTATCAACCCACTTTTTGTCAGCAACTGGGTATCTTTCCAAGTCCGAATAAAAAGATTGCAGAATTGTTTTACCAGGCACTTTATAAACAACTCCGGTATGTTGAAATACAGGTAAATTCGTCAAATCCAACCCTGCTAAATGACAATCGGTTTAATTTTATTCCCAGAAAAAATTTGCTTCTCGATTTGCGATATAACTATAAATCACTTGCCAGAACATATTCTACAAATACAAAACGCAATATTTCAAAAGCAAATAAATACAATTTGCAATATGTTCAGGGAATTCGTTTGGAGGATTATCTGGAATTTAAAGAAACAAATCTGACCGGAAACACTTCGGCAAAAAATATTGAAAAGCTTAAAAGTATTATTGCTTACGGCCAGTATAAAGGGATAGGCGAAATATTTGGAGTTTACAGCCAGGAAAACACTTTATGTGCTGCTGTATATTTTTGCCGATGGAAAAACCGTGTTATATATCTGAATGCGGTTTCCAACCAGTTAGGAAAAGATTTAAGGGCCATGCATTTTTTGCTCGACAACTTTATTCAGAATAATGCTGAACACAATCTGTTACTTGATTTTGAAGGTTCCATGATTCCGGGAGTAGCAAGATTTTATGAAGGATTTGGTGCAGTTTCAGAAAGCTATTTTCAACTTAAATTTAATCGTTTACCTTTGCCTCTCAGATGGATTAAAAGTTAATAATGAAGAATATTCCACGTTTATTTTCTAACCTGATTGGACAGTTTTATTCGTCCCCAAAATTATTCTCATTATCAACTCCTCCTTTTTTGCCATTTTATCATGTAGTAAGTGACGATAAATTAGATCATGTGCGCAATTATCCTTTCCGAAATAGAAAGGAATTTGAGAAAGAACTTGACTTTATTCTGAAACATTTTGAACCCGTTTCTTTGGATTTTATTTTGAAAAATCCAGATACAAAAAAGAAAATTTTTCATCTCAGTTTTGATGACGGGTTAAAAGAGTGCCATGAAATTATTGCACCTATTCTTCTGAGAAAAGGGATACCTGCCTCTTTTTTCATAAATACCAATTTTGCAGATAACAAAGCCTTATATTATAAGTATAAAGCCAGTCTTCTGAAAGGGAAATTGATAAGTGAGACAGCTGATATTTCTAAATTCTTATTTAAGCATAAAGTTCAGATAAGCAGCCTTTTACAATTGGATTATTCAAAAGAACAACTTCTTGATTCTATTGCAGAAGAAATAGGTGTTGATTTTTCAGATTATCTAAAAAAAAACAAACCGTACCTTTCAAAAACACAAATTCTTGAGCTTCAAAATCAGGGTTTTAGTATTGGGGCACACAGCTTAAATCATCCTGAGTTTTGGTTGATTTCGGAAGATGAGCAATATCGTCAAATCAAAGAAAGTGTAGAGTGGGTGCAAAAACATATTCAACCAAAAATTAGTGCATTTGCTTTTCCGTATACAGACTGGAGAGCATCAGCGAGGATTTTAAAAAGAATTAAATCTGAAAATATTTGTGATGTGACTTTTGGCACGGCAGGTGTAAAATACGATGAGTTTGATTTTCATTTTCAACGATATCCAATGGAAAAAAATGGGAATTTTGTTGGTCAACTTAAATCAGAATTTGTGTATTTTCAGCTCCGGAAATGGATTGGAAAAGCTACCGTAAAACATTGAACCAAAGAATTTTAAAACAGGCTGGAAACATGACATTTATTCAGGAACTTTATAATACATTCATAAAATACAAAAACAAAAGAGCTTTTTGCATTAACGATAAAGACTATTCCTACGGCGATTTTTTGGAATATATTAACGGAGCAAGAGAACTTATCGAAAAAAATGTTTCGGGGAAAAATAATCCAATCGGGATTATGTATTTTGAATGTATTGAAACTTATGCAACGATTTTTGCAGCATGGTTTAGCGGGAATTATTTTGTGCCTTTAAATCCAAAACATCCTTCGGAAAGAAATAAAACAATTATCAATAATGTAGGTATTCAACTTTTGTTTTCAGCACAAGAAGATGTGGATGAATTTGTTCGGGAAGTGGAAGGCCTTAATTTTCAAATAAATTCGGATTCTAAAACGAAAAACATCAAAGAACCGGTTATATCTTCCGGAGTTCAGTGGATGTATATTCTTACAACATCGGGTAGCACGGGCACGCCAAAACATGTCCCGATTTGCCAGGAAAACCTGGGAGCCTATTGTGCCGGTTTTTTGGATCGATTCCCTGAAATGAATGACAAAGTTTGTATGCTGCAAACTTATGATTTAACTGTCGATGCATCGGTTACTGCATATTTGGTTCCATTAAGTATTGGAGCTTGTGTTTACACTTTACCCGATAGCCCGTTTAAGTTTTTAAGTATTGCCAAAATGCTGGCCGATAAAAATGTTACCTGGGTAAAATTAACACCTTCAGTTCTTTCGTTTTTGGCTCCACACAAAACTCAACTCGATTTTAAACACCTCGGGCAGGTTATTCTGGGAGGTGAGGCATTTCCTTTGTCATTGTTAAAAGAGTGGCAACCTGTATTTCCAAATGCAAGAATTGCGAATCATTATGGGCCAACTGAAACAACGGTGGGTGTAACTACATATAAAATTGATGATCTGCAAAATATCCGTTCAATGAATGGTGTGGTTTCTATTGGACAGGAGTTTAAAACGGTTAAAAGTGTTATTATAAAAGAAGATGGCACCGAAGCCGGTTTTGGAGAAAATGGTGAATTATGCATCTCAGGGAAACAGGTGATGCAGGGGTACTTAAACGGGAACAATAATTCGTTTATTAATTTTGAGAAAAACAATGAAAGCCGCAGTTATTACCGCACCGGTGATATTGTTCAGAAAGATACGGAGGGTTTTATTTATTATATGGGCAGAACCGATGACCAGGTAAAAATTGAAGGGCACAGAATTAATCTGATAGAAATTGAAAATAAAGTAAGGGAGTTACTGCCCGGACATAAAGTGGCAATGTTGGCCTACGAAAAATTCCCCGGTTTTAAAAGACTATATTTGTTTGTTGAAGGGAGCAATATTGATAAAATGCAACTAAAATCAAGGTTAACTCTACATATACCACCCAAAATGATACCCGAAGAAATATTTGTTGTTTCGCAACTTCCATTGTCATCCGGAGGAAAAAAGGATAGAATTTCGCTGGCAAATGATTACCTTGCCAACCCATCAAAAAAAAGCCTGAAATAGTGGATAACATCGAAAAAAATCTTTATGATTTTTACAGAGTTTTAGCTGAAGTAAAAAATATCTCGCTCGTCAAAAAGGAAGATTTTGAGCTTATTCAGGCTAAAAATAATCTCTGGCCGCAATTGATATTTAATTTGAATCAGCAAAAGAATCAAAATGAAATAATTCCTGAAATTTCGAGGTATTTGGCCGACTACAAATTATCTCCTTCTATAGTGGCCCCGGATGAGTATATTTCAAAAAATCACTCCGAATTATTAAAAGCCAGTTCTTTGATCCCGGTTAAGGTTTTAATGGGAATGAATACATCAAAAGGAAGTAAGGAAAATATTAAAATGCCGGCAGATTGTGAAATTTGTGAACTTAAAAATAAAACACAATTGAGCGATTTTTCCATGCTGATTCAAAGAGAATTTTTTTCCTCAAAAAAGGATTTTGGTGAAGAAATTCTACTTGAATTAAAGGATAGTGAAGAAGTTACAATGACAGGTCTTTACAAAGATAGCACGCTGGTTTCTTCAATGTTGGTTTTTATTAAAGACAACATTGCCGGACTGTATTTTATTGGTACAAAAAAGGAGAACCAGAAAAAAGGATACGCAAGTCTGTTGATTCGATCTGGTTTAAATCAATTATTCAAAACCGGAATAAAAGAAGTAGTTTTGCATGCCAATCACAATTCTTTTGCTTTGTACCAAAAAATTGGATTTGAAGTTCAAAACAAGTTTATTGTTTATAAAAAAGTATAGGATGAGCAGCGAAGAAATTCTGGAAAAACTAAAAAAGGTATATGCTGAAATATTTAAAGAAGAAATGGCCTTAACACATGAAACTTCTCCCAATGATATTGGTTCCTGGGATTCGTTAAACCATGTACTTTTAATTAAAAGAATTGAAGAAGAATTTCAGATAGAAATTGATTTATTTGAGGTAATCGAATTAAAAAATACCGGGGATATTGTAAATGCCATTCAGAAAAGATTGGTCTGAAAAGATAGAAAAATAAAAGTGCAAATCAGGGAAATAAAAGTTCGCGAACTGCCGGATTTTATAAAAAGTGAAGACTATAAAAATCTGGATATAAAACCGATAACGGAGTTGCGGGCCGTTTCGCAATATTTTAATCCCGATGCTGATCCTGAAGATCTGGCCCTGATTTACGCCTCGAACGACAACGAATTATTAGGATTTGCCGGACTGTTACCCAAAAAAGCAAACAGCGAAAATATTCAAATTTATTCCAATTCGTGCTGGTGGGCCAACCAACAGAAAGGCAAGGGTATTGCAGTGCCGTTGTTTTTGCAACTGCTGAAAAGGGCGGACACAAAACTGTTTTTATCTGAATCAACACCCCGGGCAAAATCGATTATTGAAAAAACAGGATTATTTGGAGAAATAAAGTCTAATAAAGGAATTCGCGGATTTATCCGTTTTTATTTGGCCGATATTATTCAAAATAAGTATCCAGGTAAAAAGTGGATGCAAATTCCATTTATGGTTCTGGATTTTTTACTGAATTTTGTCCTCGTTCCGTTTAAAAACTATCATCTTTCCAGATTTAAGAAGAACAGTTTTTCCATCGAAAAAGTAAACGAAGTTGATAAGGAAATTGAAACATTTATCAACAAATATTCTTTGTCGGAATTGGTACAAAAAAATGCTGCTCATTTTTCCTGGTTTAAGAAATATGGCTGGCTAAAATTCAAAGACAAAAACTCAACAATTCGATACCCGTTTACCCATGAAGCAAAGAGCTTTGAGTTGAATTATTATGCATTCAGGGAAAAAGGTGAATTAAAAGCTTTTGTGGCAATTTCGAACCGCGACAACCTTGCAAAAGTTCCTTATGTTTATTTTGACAAAAAAAATATTCAAAAGGTGGTAAACACGATTATGGCTTTACTATTGCAAAATAAATATGATTCGTTGGCTATATTTCATAAGGAAATTGTTGAATTTATGGGAAAACACAAAATGCCTTTTTATTTTCGCAAAACAGAAACAAAATACTCGGGGACAACAAAAAAGATTGAGCATATTTTTAAACAAAAACCGATATTGCAAGACGGAGACGGAGATGTTATTTTTATTTAATCAGAAATTATGGAAACAAAAGTTTTAGGTGGAAATCATTCAATTCTGGACCAGTACCTGGCAGAGATTAGAGATATTTCAATTCAAAACGATCCACTTCGTTTTAGAGATAACTTAAACCGGATAGGCGAAATTTTTGCCTACGAAATCAGCAAAGAATTACCTTTCGAAGTTAACGATGTGCAAACACCACTGGGAGTTGCCACTGTGCCTAAATTGGTTCAACAACCTGTGCTGGCAACCATTTTACGCGCCGGATTGGCAATGCACAACGGACTGTTAAGAATTTATGATCGCGCTGAAAATTGTTTTATTTCTGCATTCAGAAAATATACCGATGATGGCGCTTTCGAGATTGAATTTGAATATATGGCTTCACCTTCGTTGGATAATAAAATTGTAATACTTTCCGATCCGATGTTGGCCTCCGGTAAATCCATGGAAATTGGTTATCGCGCGCTTTTTAGCAAAGGCAAACCAAATCATGTGCATATGGTTTCTATTATTGCCAGCAAACAGGGAGTTGATTATGTTACTGATAATATTAAGGATAAAAACGTAACACTTTGGCTGGGTGCGGTGGACGATGAAATGACTTCAAAATCATATATCGTTCCCGGTTTGGGCGATGCCGGTGATTTGGCCTATGGCGAAAAAATTGATTCGAAATAATCTTCGTTAAAACTATTCACCCAGTGACTATCTGTTTAAAATTATAATCACCGGGTGAATAAAAACAGTTTCAATAATTTAGTTTAGTTTGCTTTAAACAGCTCCTCTTCAGAAACCACCTTGATTAACATGCTGTCTTTAAGCGATTTGTTGATTGCATTAAACGGTGCAGTTACTACTTCATCCCCTTCGGTCAAACCTTCAAGAATCTGAATACTTGTATTATCCTGTATTCCGGTTTGAACCTCCACTTTTTTTACCCTTTCTCCATTAACTACAAATACAACTTCCTGTTTTTCTTCACGCTTCACCGCAGTTTGTACTTCCGAGGATTCCCCTAATTCTTCCGTTTTTTCTTCTTTTACCTCCTCAGTACCGCCATCTTTCTTTTTTACCCGTGTTGTAACAGCTGAAATTGGAACAGAGATAACATTTTCTCTGGAATCTGTAAGAATATCAACAGTTGCAGACATTCCCGGACGGAAAGGATAAAGATTTTTGGCTTCGATTAAGTCCTGGTACGACTCACTTAACAACAGCACTTTTACTTCGAAATTAGTAACCTGATCTGCTGTTGCTCCAACCGTGTTTGCAGAGTTGGCAATTTCGGTAACGATTCCTTTAAATTTTCTGTTTAAATAGGCATCCACTTCAACCAAAGCAGTATCGAATTTTGTAACTTTTACAATATCATTTTCATTTACATCTACCCAAACTTCCATTTTGTTGAGGTTGGCAACAATCATCATTTCAGTTCCTGTCATCATACTTGTTCCCACAACACGCTCTCCCTGTTCAATATTTAATGCTGAGATTGTGCCTGAAATAGGAGCATATATTTTCGTTTTTGTCAATTGTTCCTGGGCTTCAGATACTGTTGCTTCTGCACTTTTTACAGAATATTCGGCAGCTTTTACTTCCGCTTTTGCTACATTGTATGCTGCTTCCGCAGTTTCAAATTCGGATACCGCAATTGTGTTTTTATCGTAAAGTTGTTTTGCGCGATCGTACGATAATTTGCGCTCAATCAATTGTGCTTCAGCTTGTGCCTGTCTGGCTTTCGAGGAATTTAATGTTGCTTCGGCACGTTTTAATGCCGAGATATACATTTCGGGTTTTATTACACAAAGCAAATCTCCGGCATTTACTTCCTGGCCTTCTTCAACATTTAACTGAATGACCTCCCCCGATACATCGGGACTAATTTTTACCTGAGTTTCGGGTTGAATTTTTCCGTTGGCAGTAATAAACTCGGTTAGGGTTTGACTTTTTACTGTTTCAGTAGCAACGCTGATTGTAAATTCTTTTCCAAACCAGCCTTGTTTTTTACCAACTACAAGAACAATGATAGCTATTACTACAAGACCGATTGCAAATGGTAGGATCTTTTTTTTCTTCATATTGGGCAGAAGTTTTTTTATTAGTAGGTTTAAAAACCTAAAATTACAATAAAAAGGTATTGGGTAAGGCAAAAATCTAATATTTATTGTTTAACAAGCATTCTGGCTGTTAAACGGCTGTGCTGTTCTAAATAAATATCCTTTTCTTTTACCAGTTTATCCAGCACTTCTTCGGTGTAGTGTCTTATGGTTACCAACATTAAATTAGTGTTGTAAAGCACGGTATAATAAGGTTTTAATTGATCGAAAATTTCTTCCAAATTGGCTTCCGGTGCATCTAAAACCAGGTTCAGGTCGATAGCAGATTGTTGCATTAAAGTTACCTTAATACGGTTTTCCAAAAGAAAATTTACCACACGATCGATATCTTCAATACTGATAATTGAAAAATCCCTGACAGAAAGTGTAATTAGAACCTGGTTTTCTTTCAGAATGTATATTGGCGGTAAATCCAGTTTGTGATCGATATCGTGTATTACCGTTCCAGTGCCCACGGGATCAACAAAAGATTTTACATACAATGGAATTTCCTTGTTATGCAAAGGTTTCATTGTTTTTGGATGAATTACCTGCGCCCCTGAATGAGTCATTTCTACCGCTTCGCGATACGACAAAGCATCGATTTTTACTGTATCTTCCATTTTTTTGGGATCCGCACTTAATACCCCCGGTACATCTTTCCAGATAGACACACCTTTTGCGTTTAATGTATTTCCGATAATGGCAGCAGTAAAATCCGAACCCTCGCGACCCAGCGAAGTTGTCTGGTTTGTAATGTTGGAGCCTATAAATCCTTGTGTGATATAAAGCTTGTAATTATCAAAAACAAATACATTTTTCATCAATGATTCTGTTAATTCCCAATCAACGGAAGCATCGCGGTATAAATCGTTGGTACGAAGACAATTTCTGATGTCAATCCATTGGTTTACCATTCCGATGTAATTCAGGTAATTGCTTACAATTTGGGTAGAAACCAATTCTCCAAAACATATAATTTGATCGTATTCGTAATTATAATCAAAAGAAGGTATTTTTTCCAGCTTTGCTTTTAATTCTTCAAACATCGATAAAACAGCTTTGGGAGTACCGTTATTTTCAAAAAGTTGGTTTGCAATGGATAAGTGATAGTTTTTAAATTCTTCAAAGATTTCCCATTTTTTTTCACTTTTATTAAAGTAAGCTTTTATCAATGTTTCCAGCAAGTTGGTTATTTTACCCATTGCCGAAATAACAACAACCAAATCTCCGGAGTGACCATCAACTATTTTAGCAACATTTTTTACCGAATCAGCATCTTTAACCGAGGCTCCACCAAATTTATATACGTTCATGAGTTGTACTTTTCAAAATTTTAGCAAATCTAACCTAATTAATTCATAAAAATGAATCAATAACGCGGAGGGCTGACGAGATTATTGAAAGTCAAAATTTTGTCAGGGTTAGCCTTGACACTAAAAATCGTTTGCGTTTCCGTTTCAGCGATGTACATTTAATTGATTTTCAATCTTCAACACCTGGTGTGTAAAATTCTTTGAATTATTCACACTAAAACTTTCCTTTTCAAAATTTTTAAAAATTCGAATGCTCTGGAGAAAAAACATTATTTTAGAATTTTATCTGAAAAATTATGATTATGAACATATCATCCAAAGTAAAATTGAACAATGGAGTTGAAATGCCATGGTTTGGACTTGGTGTTTTTCGTTCCGAAGAAGGTTCCGAAGTTGAAAATGCGGTACTTACAGCTTTAGAAAACGGCTACCGTCATATCGACACCGCAGCCATTTATAAAAACGAGCGAGGTGTGGGAAATGCTGTAAAAGAAAGTGGAATAGCAAGAGAAGAAATTTTTATTACTTCAAAAGTTTGGAATACGGATCAGGGTTACAACAAAACAATTAAAGCGTTTGAAGGAAGTCTTGAAAGATTACAAATGGATTACCTTGACCTGTATTTGGTACACTGGCCAAAAGGAAAGCGTTCTGTGGAATCTTGGAAAGCACTGGAGGAATTATATAAAAAGGGGAAGATCAGGGCAATTGGAGTTAGTAACTTTTTGGTGCCACATCTTGAGGAATTTTTACCTGAATGTAAAATAATTCCGGCTGTTAACCAGTATGAATTTCATCCAGAACTTTTACAACCTGAATTACTGGATTATTGTAACAATAAAGGTATTCAGGCAGAAGCATGGAGCCCCATTATGAAAGGCAAAGTAGTTGATCTGCCTTTGATGCAGGAGTTGGCTGAAAAATATGGGAAAAATCCTGTTCAAATTGTTTTACGCTGGGATATTCAAAAAGGGGTGGTTACTATTCCAAAATCAGTAACGCCCGAAAGAATAATATCAAATTCAGATATTTTTGACTTTGAACTTTCTGAAGAAGATATAGTAAAAATTGATTCGCTGAATAAAGCGGAGAGTGGAAGAATTGGTTTTCATCCTGATACCATTCCGTTTTAACCATTTCAAACCAAAACCTTAATTAGATATTATTATTTTAAACCGCCCGGATAAAAATTTTAAAACCGGAATACTTTTAATAAAAATGAAAAATCAACTTCTATTATTTCTGCTTTTTAGCTTCTTTATTGGTACGGCACAAATACAAAAAAACAATAAAAGTTCCTTAACCATCGAAAAAATAATGCAAAATCCTGAAAAATGGATTGGAACTTTGCCGGATGATTTTGAGTGGGATTTGCAAAGCAACAAGATTTATTTCGATTGGAATCCTGATCAGGATACCTTGGCATCTTTGCATGAATACACTATAAAGGAGAAGGAAATTCGTAGACTTTCGGTGATGGAAAAACAAAAAGTTAACCAGAGGAGTCTTGATTTTGATTCAGAAAAATCTAAGGCAGTTTATACAAGAAATGGAAATATCTTTTATTACGATATAGAAAAAGGGATTGAAATACAACTTACCAATTGGCTGGGTTCAGCATCGTCTCCAAAATTTGTAAAAAACAATACCGAAATTTCGTTTGAACTGAATGATAATTTGTACACCATTAATATTAAAACCGGGCTAATTCAGCAAATCACAAATTTTGTTTCGGGAAAGGAAAAATCGGAATCTAAATCAGAAGGGCAGGATTTATTTCTTGAAAACCAGCAAATTGAACTTTTTGATGTTATAAAAGAAAGGGCTGCCCAGGAAAAAGCCCGGGAATACAGAAGAGAGTTGGAAAAGGTTGAAGAACCAATATATATTTATCTGGATAAAAAACGTTTGATGAGTGCCGCTTTAAGTCCAACCGGGAAATATGTGGTTTATACCACTTACAAAAGTGCTCAGGGAAAACCAACTTCGGTTACGCATCATGTTACAGAATCGGGATATACCGAAGAACAGCGGGCAAGGGCAAAAGTGGGCAGTCCGGAATCGAAGATAGAAATGGGAATTTTCGATGTTAAAAACAACAAAATTGTGGACATCAATACTGAAACAATTCCAGGCTTAAGAGACCTTCCGGATTATTTAGAAGATTATCCTGATAAAATGCCAAAAGATTCTACAGAATTCGAAGACCGGGAATTTAATCTGATGGGCCCTGTTTGGAATGAAATACAGGATTTAGCTTTGGTTGTGGCACTTTCGCACGATAACAAAGACAGATGGATATTATTGCTTAATCCGAAAACCGGCGAATTGGAAACACTTGATCGTCAGCGAGATGAAGCATGGATAGGAGGTCCCGGAATTGGTGGCTGGGGATTTTCGACTGGTGATATTGGCTGGATGCCCGATGGGAAATCGGTTTGGTTTCACTCTGAAGAAACGGGTTATTCTCAATTGTATGCTGTAAACACAGAGACCAAAGAAAAAAAGGCACTTACAAAAGGAAATTTTGAAATATCAGAAGCCTTTATTTCGAAAGACAAAAAGCACTTTTATTTTACGGCCAACAAAGTGCATCCCGGAGTAAAACATTTTTATAAAATGCCGGTATGGGGAGGGGAACTTACACAAATCACTTCGGTTGACGGAGGAAATATTGTAACGCTTTCGCCCGATGAAAAATACCTGGCCATTCGTTTTTCAACTGCAAATCAACCCTGGGAATTGTATTTACAGGAAAATAAGCCGGGAGCACAAGCTGTAAAAGTAACGCACTCAACAACGTCGGAGTTTGAAAAATACAAGTGGCGGGTTCCCGAGTATGTAACCTTTAAAGCTGAAGACGGAGAGGATGTACATGCCCGTTTGTATCGTCCGGAAAATCCAGAAGAACAAGGCCCGGCGGTGATTTTTGTTCACGGTGCAGGTTATCTGCAAAATGCACACAAATGGTGGAGTAATTACTTCCGTGAGTACCAGTTTCATAATTTCCTGGCGGATAATGGCTACACTGTTTTGGATATCGATTACCGTGCAAGTGCCGGTTATGGCCGCGATTGGAGAACCGGAATTTACCGTCATATGGGAGGCAAAGATCTTTCAGACCAGGTTGATGGTGCAAAGTATTTGGTTGAAGAAATAGATGTTTCGCCAGAAAAAATTGGGGTTTACGGTGGTTCGTATGGTGGTTTCATTACTTTGATGGCTATGTTTAATCACCCCGATATTTTTGCAGCCGGTGCAGCTTTGCGCTCGGTTACCGACTGGGCACATTACAATCATGGTTACACCTCAAATATTTTAAATACCCCGGTTGAGGATAGCATTGCATTTCGCAGAAGTTCGCCGATTTATTTTGCCGATGGTTTGGAAGGAGCACTGTTAATGTGCCACGGAATGGTGGATGACAATGTACAATTTCAGGATATTGTGAGAATTACGCAGCGTTTAATTGAATTGGGAAAAGAAAACTGGGAGCTGGCAGTTTACCCGGTTGAACCTCATGGTTTTAAAGAACCCAGCAGTTGGACTGATGAATATAAACGGATTTTTAAGTTGTTTGAAGAGAATTTGAAAGATTAATCAGAGAAGCAGTTGCAGAGTTGGCGTCAGTCTGAGCGGAGTCGAAGACTGTTTTAATGCCACTTCGACTTCGCTCAGTGTGACCATAGAGAGCTGAAATGGGTTTTATAAACAGGTTTATCAAAACAGGTTTTAATCAAATTGTAATGCTTTAAATGAACTAATTTCGTTTCCAATGGTTTCAATGAATAAATCAAAAATCTAACATTATGGTTGACAGACTTTCAGATCCCATTGGAAGATTAATGGGACTCAGATATAAATCTCACCCCTGGCACGGAGTTTTTATTGGTAAAAATGCACCTGAAGAATTAACAGCTTTTATCGAGGTGGTATCCACAGATACTGTTAAGTACGAAATTGATAAAGACAGTGGTTACCTTAGAGTTGACCGCCCCCAAAAGTTTTCAAATATAGTTCCGGCACTTTATGGTTTTATTCCACAAACTTTTTGTGGTGAAAAAGTAGGAGCTTATTCCAGTGAAAAATCTGGTAAAAAAGGAGTTATTGGAGATGGTGACCCCATTGACATTTGTGTTTTAACAGAAAAAACACTGGCCCATGGTGATTTGCTGGTAAATGCCATTCCGATTGGCGGATTCAGAATGATTGATGGAAATCAGGCTGATGATAAAATTATAGCAGTGTTAAGAAACGATACCGTTTATGGCCATTTTAGGGATATCTCGGAAGTTCCGGAGATTGTGATTCAGCGACTTGAACACTATTTTTTGACCTATAAAGATATGCCCGGTGAAGAAAAAGATACTGAAATTGCTGGCACCTATGGTGCAGAAGAAGCACATCAGGTAATCAAACTTTCTGTTGAGGATTATAACCTGAAATTTGATAATTTGGGAAAATTATTGACTTAAACAGGAGTCAAAATTTCTTTCGGGAGTCGGACTTACCAAAGTCCGACATTTTATCTCCGACTTTGGAAAGTCGGAGTCCTTTAGTTTTTTTGTAACTAAAAAACCCTCCCAACCGGATATCTTTTAAAAGACTTTTCAGCCCACTCAGTATTATTATAAATGTATGCCAACTGGGCACGATGATTTTTTGAAAATTCAGGATCGGTCTTTTGTTTTTCCTCAAACTTTTCTTTAAAATCAGGATGTTCTTCCAGATATTTAATTGCATTTTCTTCAAAACCATAGGAGGAAAAGTATTCTCTTGAATCCAGAATATTGTCAAAAAAGTTCCATTTAAAAAATGAATCTCGTCCTTTTGGTTCCAGCATTTCAATAAGGTATTTTACCTTTTTTTGCCTGGTTGGGATTACAAGATCTCCTGCATAATACCTGATTTTTTGAACTTCACTTCTTGTACTTACTTCCTGGTGGAAAAAATGGCCGTTATAAGGTTTTTCAGGACTTGAATAATCCACGATATAATCTATTTCCACTTCAATAATTGTATCTTTTGCTAATCTGCTAAATTCAATTCCATTCCATTCAAGTCGGTTAACAACACCTTTCCATGCTTGTGGCAAAATATAATATTTGGGTTTTTTGATCTTATCCGTAGGTTTATAAACATCGAAATATTTAATACGGGCAGTATAAGGTTTATTCAGGTCGTATCCAAAACGTTCCAACCCCGAGACAGGACTGATTTGTTTGGCATCCACCTCATATCCTCTAAATTCAATTTCCTGGTATTGGGTGGTATCCAGTTCAAATTTTATTGAATGTGTTTTTGTTGCAATTGTTTCTTCATTTCCCTTCTTTCTGGAATCAATAATTTCATTTGAATTTTCAGAAGTGAATCTGGCAAGTACTTCTATAAACTGATAAGCAGATTTTACCCTGTCCGGGTAATCTTTGTAAACATGATTTTCTGTCATCATTCCGTAGCTATTAAAAAGACTTGCATAACCTGAAGAATAACGGGCACTTTCCTGTGTCATTTTTATGCCGCGTTTTGGATCGGGATACATCCAGCTTACATAAGGTATCAATTCATATTCACCCTTTTTCATATTTCCAAAAAGAGATGGCAGCATTTTATTACGCAAAAATTTTTCCTGTGTTGGTGGAAACATATCGGGCTGCGGTGCAATTAAAGTTACGCTGTATTGATGTTGTGAACCGTTTGTTGTGTGTGTATCCAGAAATACATCGGGATCCCATTGTGCAAAAATCCTGTTAAAGTTTTTGGCGTTTTCTGAGTCGCATTTTACAAAATCACGGTTTAAATCGTAGTTGCCTGCATTTCCCCTGAAACCGGTTTCGTAAGGTGTTGTTTGTCCCGATCGGTGATAGGCACTTCGATTTAAAACTCCGCCAATGCTGTAAACAGGAATAATTACAATCACCGTGTTATCCAGTATTTCTGAAAGACCATCTTTATTTCTTAGTATGTTGTCAGCAAATTTCAGGCTGGCATCAATTCCGCAAGGTTCTCCTGCATGAATTCCATTGTTAATCAGCAGTACCGATTTTCCCTGTTGTTTTATTTTTACCGGGTCAAATTCATTTTTATTATTTATAACAAAGGTGTGTAATGGTTTTCCACTATCGGTTAAGCCGTTTTCAAGCAAAGTTGCATTTTCGTAATTGGCATCTAGAACTTTGAACATTTCTATCACCTCATAATAGGTTGGGGTGTAGTTTTGCTCGTATTTTAAATTGAGAAGTGCAGGTTTTTGAGAATAAACCGAAAAATAGAAAATTGTTGAAAGTATAAATAAAAGTGAAATTTTCATCTGTAAAATTATTAAAGGCTAATGCCTGTATTGGTTTTATAACTTGCACCGGGCTTCAGCCCGGTGTAAAAATACTAAAAAGCTAAATTGGGCTTTAGCCATTAAGTATTAGTTGGTTTACGTTCTAAATTGATGTTAGAATATTCAAATCCGTTTTTTTCATCAAACAAATCTTCCCGTTCTTTTTCTTCCCATTCTTCAAAATCAATTTTAGGAAAAAAAACATCGGCTTCAAACGGTTTGTGTACCAATGTTAGATAGAGTTTTCCTGCCAACGGATAGAATTGTTTGTAAATCATTCCACCGCCGATTACAAAAGCTTCTTTTTCGTCTTTTACTTTTTCAATGGCTTCATCAATTGAAAAAACCACTTCGCAACCCGGAAAAACATCGTCTTTTTTATCTGTAATTACAATATGTCGGCGATTTGGTAAAGGCCATTTGGGTAATGAAAGCAAGGTGTTTCTTCCCATTATCAGGCTGTGTCCGGTTGTAATACTTTTGAAGCGTTTTAAATCTGTAGGAAGATGGAAAAGTAAATCGTTGTTTTTTCCAATCGCAAAGTTCTCAGCGATGGCAACAATGATGGAAATATTATTGTGAATCATGTTCATTTAATTATCAAAATCCAAATTTCAAATAAGTTCCAAACTTCAATTTCCAAACCTTCCATAAACCCAGTTTGAGATTTGATATTTGGAAATTGAGATTTTTTTATGATTTGAGCATTGGAATTTGTCCATTCGTTTTATAAATCTTAAACTGCTACTGTTCCTTTAATATGCGGGTGCGACTGGTAATCTGTCAGTTCAAAATCTTCAAATTTAAAATCGAAAATGTTTTTAACATCCGGATTAATTTTCATTGTCGGCAGCGGATAAGGTTCGCGGGTTAATTGAAGTTTGACCTGTTCAATATGATTGGTATAAATATGCACATCGCCAAAAGTATGCACAAATTCACCAGGTTCAAGGTCGGTCACCTGAGCCATCATCATGGTAAGTAAAGCATACGAAGCAATATTAAAAGGTACCCCTAAAAATACGTCGGCACTACGCTGGTATAATTGGCATGATAATTTTCCATCTGCTACATAAAACTGGAATAAAATATGACAAGGAGGTAAATTCATTTCGTTCAGTGCGCCAACATTCCATGCACTTACAATATGTCTTCTTGAGTCGGGATTATTATTTATCGAATCAATAACTCCTGTAATCTGGTCGATATGCTGTCCCCCGGTCGATGGCCAGTTTCTCCACTGGTAACCGTAAATAGGACCTAAATTTCCGTCTTCATCGGCCCATTCGTTCCAGATTCTTACACCATTATCAGTCAGATATTTTACATTGGTATCCCCGGCAAGAAACCAGAGCAACTCGTGAATAATGGATTTAAGGTGTAACTTTTTAGTGGTTACCATTGGAAAACCTTTACTTAAATCAAAACGCATTTGGTGTCCAAACATACTTATCGTTCCTGTACCGGTGCGGTCCTCCTTTTTTGCGCCTTTTTCAAGGATGGTTTCCAATAAATCTAAATACTGTTTCATCGTGTGTGATTTGCTGCAAAAATAGTTTTTTGATTTTTTCTGAATCAATATTCAGACATTTAAATATCCACAAATGTTTAGAGCTTTTAAACGGGAAATCTTAAATTCCAAATCCCAATTATCAAAATTCAAATAAATTCCAATGCTCAATCATCTAATTAAAACTTTCATAATTATAAAGTTTGAAATTTGATTATTGGACTTTATTTGTTTTTTGTTTATTGGAGCTTATTATTCTGTTTTTATTCTTTTACCACACTTTTTACAAAAAACAGCATCGTCGTCATGTCTTTCATTCATGCAATGCTGGCAAACAAAAGTGTTATGTTTTGTAGAAGGATTAATTAATTCTGAAGTTACAATTCCGGTAGGCACTGCAATAATTGCATATCCCATTATCATTACAACGCTTGCAAGAAATTGTCCAAGCGAAGTTTCGGGACTAATATCACCATAGCCCACCGTGGTAAGCGTTACAATTGCCCAGTAAATGCTTCTTGGAATACTTGTAAAACCGTGCTCTTCACCTTCCACCATGTACATTACTGTACCGATAATTACGACAAGAATAATGATAAGGAAAATGAAAACACTGATTTTTTCACGGCTAGACCATAAGGCTCTGCCAAGTATTCGTCCGGCATGTGTGTAACGGGTTAGTTTCATTATTCTGAAAACCCTTAATAGACGAAGCATTCGAATAACTATCAGACTTTGCGAACCAATAATAAACAAACTTAAATAGGTTGGAATTACTGAAAGGAAATCAATGATTCCGTAAAAACTGAAAATATAACGGATTGGTTTTTTGACAATATAAATCCGTAAAAGATATTCAACAGTAAAAATTCCGGTGATTACCCACTCTAAGGGTCTAAGAATATTAAAATATTTATCTGAAATTGATGGAACACTTTCCAGCAAAACCAGAACTACACTTAGTAAAATTACAACAAGCAAAAGCAGATCGAAGAACTTGCCTGCGGGAGTTTCTGCTTCGAAAATTATTTTGTAAAGTTTTTCTCTGGTTGAATTCATTCAAAATTTGTTTGTCTAAATATACCAAATAGATGCTAAAACAAAAAAGCCTTTCGTTAAACAACGAAAGGCTTTCAAATGGAATTTGTATATCTTCAATATCAGTCTTTTTTTTATAACATATTTATAAAACTGAGTTAACATCAACATAAGGCAGATCAAAGGCTTCTGCTACACCTTGGTATACTACTTTTCCGTCAACAACATTTAATCCTTTCTTCAATGGCTCGCTGTCGATACAGGCTTGTTTCCATCCTTTTTCTGCAATTTGAATTGCATATGGCAGCGTAGCATTGGTAAGTGCAATGGTTGAAGTACGTGGTACCGCACCCGGCATGTTTGCCACACAATAATGCAGAACATCATCAATCATAAAAGTTGGATCTGCATGTGTTGTTGCTTTTGTAGTTTCAAAACAACCTCCCTGGTCAACGGCAACATCAACCAAAACAGTTCCCGGACGCATGGTATTCAGCATGTCACGGGTAACCAAATGTGGAGCTTTTGCTCCCGGAATAAGAACTGCGCCAATAATAACATCGTTGTATTTAACTGCCTCACGAATGTTATATTCGTTGCTCATCATTGTTTTAACATTGGCCGGCATAATATCGTCGAGATAACGCAGACGTTTTAACGAAACATCCATAATGGTAACGTCTGCTCCCAGTCCGGCTGCCATTTTTGCAGCTTCGGTTCCTACAATTCCACCACCAATAATCAGCACATTTGCCGGAGGTACTCCAGGTACTCCTCCAAGAAGTACGCCAAAGCCACCATAAGTTTTTTCAAGGTATTTAGCACCTTCCTGAACCGACATCCGTCCTGCTACTTCACTCATTGGAATCAGCAAAGGAAGAGACCGGTCTGGTAATTCTACGGTTTCGTATGCCAAACAAATTGACTTATTTTCAATCATTGCATTGGTTAATTCTTCTCCGGATGCAAAGTGAAAATAGGTATATAAAATCTGGCCCTTTTTGATTAACTTATATTCAGGTTCAATGGGTTCTTTTACCTTAA
>CAJXZG010000030.1 GCA_913063265.1 uncultured Prolixibacteraceae bacterium
TGCCGGTTTTTTTGCATAACGATAAATAGTAGTATCTGAGAGTCCCAGATGCATTCCGCCATTACAAAGCCAGGCAAAAGCAACTACATGCCACATCGTAAATTTTATCTGACCTGTCATTGGTGTACCGGTCCAAATCTTTTCTTTTGCCACAGGCCAGAAATCACTAAATTTCTCAACACCCAAACCGGGTAATACTGCAATTGCACCGCCTAAAAAAATCAGGGGCATCCAGGGGGCAAAAATATTGGCAAATTTCGAAACCTGGTCATAACCAAACATCGAAACAACAGTTATAACTGCGCCAATAATTAATACTGTAATTATCCATCCCGGTCCGCTTGGCAGTATTTCATCCAGTTCAGGCATTGGAATATCAAATGGAATACCAACTGCCGTTGCCGAAACTCCTATCATAGAGGCAGCAACAAAAGCAAACAGCAAACCATTAACAATATTGTAAAAGGTTACCAGTTTAAATCCACTAATTTTTTCTAATTGATAAAATATGGTGATTCGGGTTTTGGTAGCAATCGGGGCACAAACCAATGTCCAGCTTAAAACAGCAAGTATATTTCCGATTAATAATCCCCAAAGTAAATCAGGAGCAGAAACTCCGTAGGCAACAAACATAGGGCCGATAACAAATTCTGTTCCGGCAATGTGCTCACCCGCCACCATGCCAACAAAGCTTTTGAAACCTTTGACTTTATTCTCAGGTACCGGTTCACGTTCATATTCGTTAATTCCGTCGAGTTTTTCTTTTATTGATTTTTGAGCCATTCGAGATTTAAATAGAGTTGTTGGTTCAGTTTAATATCTTCTGCAAGAAAGCTGAACTTTCTCAAACAATGCTTCGAATTTATAAGATAAGAGTTATTTTGGAGAGTTGAGAGCAAAAAAAGTCCCGACAAATAATGTCGGGACTCCTTTTTGAGTATCGTTAAATCAAATTATTGTTTGATTGATTTGTAGCGGCCAATTAAGCTGTTTCCATCGCGGATAACAACCATATACATTCCGGCAGGTTGGTCTTTAATCGAAATTCGTTCGATACTGTTTTGAACATTAATATCGCGAATTACAGAACCAACTGAATTGTAAATCTGGATACGGTATCCTTCTTTTACTCCGCTAATGTTAATATCACCGTTGGTTGGATTTGGATACAATTCAATTCCTTCACTGTTAACAGCTTCGTTTGAAGTAAGTGTTCCAAATGTGTAGTAAACAACAATTTTACCATCGGCAGAAACAACCTTAACCATATCTTCCTTATCAATATCACCGCTTGCTTTTTCGTTTCCTTCCATGTCAACTACCATAGCAGTTGCACCGGCAGCAGCAGTAATTTTTGTTAAGAAATCACCCACAGGCTCATCACCGGCAACTCCTTCAACTTTATTCATTTCCTGGTTTACCATGTAAACATCAGACAAGATGTAAGCAAGATATTTTGTTTCAGGTGTGGCATCGTTGGCAAGTTTAGAAATAAAGTATGCTTTGGTGTACATGCCGTTTGCAGATGTTACAATTATTTTATCATCATCGGCAACTCCACCGTCTACTCTTTCCTGTCCCCACTTATTCACTATCTTAACGCTTCCACCTGAGGCAGCAACAACATTTGACAGCAACGTAGCAACGTTTGTTCCACGAGGTACATATTCTACCAATTGTTCTTTTTGTTTTACATTGTAAATGTCAGAAAGTAAGAACGCATCGCTCTCTGTTCCAGCAGGTACCAACTGATATAGAATTGTGGTTACCCCGTTTTCTGCTACAACATCAAGATAAATATCTTCATTAACAGTAACATTTACGTAAGCTGTATCGAAATTGAGTGTTGTTAAAGGAACATATGCACCTTCACCATCAATTACTGTCATGCTTGCACCCATTGGTACGTCAATATTTGCAAGAACAGTTTTTAATGAGGTTCCGTATTCAAACCCTGTTACACTACCCATTCCTTCGTGACCATCAGTTGCACTCTTAGGTTCAACATCAATAGTTATAGTATATCTTGCTGATCTCAGAACGGCATCAGAACTTAATCCTTCGTCAGTTACATCCAGAACATATTTTGTAGTATTCGTACTGTCAGCCGACATTACTTCCAGTGCATCATTTGCCATAATTACAGCATCTCCTGTAATTTCACCATTAGCACCCATCACCTTAAGCGTTTGCATTTCATTTGCTTTAGTAATGCCTGATAAGAATTGATTTACAGTTGTTCCGGTGGTAAGTCCACGAATTTGTTCATTCATAGAATAACCTTCACTCACTTTATAAACTTTTGAAGTTACAGTTGATTTGTAGTGAGTAGGTGCATCCATAAAGTGCTGGCCAATATCGTTCCCAACATTTAAGATTTCGAGTGGCCAACCTACGTTACGGGCTTGCCAGTAAGGTTGATCTGTATAAGTCCATTCACTGTCTTCCGGAGTAGTTCCGAAAGAACCTTGAATAACCGGATTACCCTGATAAATATGTGGTTTTCTTATCCAGTTGGTAATCATGTTTGCAGTTTTACCACCAACAACCCAGGTAGCATCTTCACCCATTCCGAATACCTCAAGCAATTCGAAGTCGTTAGGATCTGTAGCAGGTTTTAAACCTAGTTTGATAGAATCGTTTAAGATTTTAAACATATACCACTGCGAGTTCATCCATTTACGAATTGGGGAACCGTTTCCGGAAACTTCCTCATTCCATGGATTTTCATAAACACCATTTCCTGTGTAGTTATTAAACTGAATATCCAATTGTGCAGGAACAGGCCATACATAATCAGGCATCCATGACGGTGCTATAAAGCCATCGGTAGCTACATATCCAAAAGTAAATACATCACCTGGAAGTAAAAATGCATTTACATTTAAGTCTTGCTCTAAGATGGATGGAGTAACTGCCCATTGTTCCTGACCAACCCATTTGTATCCCGGAACGTATTTGTCGTATCTGTCAAGCCAGTCGTCAGCGGTTGCTCTTGCTCCAATCATATCCGCAGGATCGTAAATCCATTGCATAGCAATCATGTAATTACTCAAATCAATTGGCTGGTTACCCGGATTGGCAATTTCACCAAAACTGTTACTCCATTGATCCCAGAATACCAATTCTGAAAGGAAAGGATCACCATTATATGGTTGAATATTTATTGGATTTATTTCTTTTATTAATTCAACATTGTAGGTGTTCATCACGCTGTCGTCTTCTGCAGTGACAATAAAAGAAATTGTTCTTTCTTCAACTGTTCCTGAAAGCGATGTAGCTCTATTTACCTCAACTGTGGCGTTTAGATTATCTGTTTTAGCTACCAGTGCAGGTATTCCATCTACGTCAATAGGAACAGTAACACGATAGTTATATGTTGTGGCATTAAATCCTGGGATAGTGTCACCTACCCATCCGAATAATCCTTTGTAATGCTCAGGAATATCAGGCCATGTAATTGATAATAAATCAGCATTATGATTTGGATTAAGTGGCTGTACCTGGATAAAGTATTCTTTTACAGCACCATTTTGTGCAGTTACTTTAAGAACATCACCATTTCTGACATCAGGCATCGCAACACCATCAACAGGAACAATTTCCCAGCTGGCATTGGTAGGTTTTTCAAGCCTGTCCAGTAAAGTATCGATTCTTGTTGCATAAGGTAATCCATACCAGGTTCCTGTAATGGTATCAACACCATCTTCATGTTCAGTAACTCTTGGCCAGCTTAATAAACCTTCCTGGTTGTCATCTCTCCACCATTGTTCTGCTGTTGCAACCGGATAATTTAATGCTGTTACGGGTACCACAACATTAACATCAGCAGTTGGCTCTGCAACCACGATATCAAAGTCAGCTCTGTAACCCTGTTCTCCGCATACCACAACTGTTAATACATCACCTGTGTGAGCAGCAATTGATAAGGAGTCTTCGAAATTTGGATTCAGGTTGTACATCCAGGCGATTCCCGGTTTTTCTTCCATCAGCCGCATAACACCATCTCCACGACGAGTTCCCCATGGAACTGTAATCGTTTTGTTCGCAAAATCAACATCAGCTAAATCTGAAACCAATGTGTTTTCATCCAAAGTGTAAGCTCCATGATTACCAAAAGTCCACCATAAGTCGCGCCATCTTGAAGCACCTTCCGGCCAAGTTACAGGAATCCATTCTGAATCATCTGCTCCAACACCACGTGCATTGGCAAAATCGATATTACCCTCTTTAACAGAGAATTTACGAACCAAAACAGAATTACCAGTTGCACCTGTAACACCTGCTACATCATACATTCCACTGGTTCTGTTTCTTCCGTTATCGTCAAACACACCGGCAACCTGGTCAATAATTACTGAATCTACATCAGACAAATGTTGTTCGATGTACATACATTCACGACCGGCCCAGCTTTCAAACATCCAGGAAACATCTCTCCCGGTTTCGTCAACTGTTACACTGTCGGTTTCATCACCTTTGGGCTCAGGCATATGAATTAGCATATTTGCTATTTCATAAATTTGTTCTTTTTGAGGCCTTGATTGCTGACCTTCAAAACCCGGAACTTTATTGGCATACTGTCTTGGCCCAAAGTCATAAGCCGTTGCAACAGTATAGCTTTCTCCCGGCTGAAGCTCATAATCAGGCAACATGATGTACCTGGTGTCATCCGGAGTCCATGGATCATTCCATGGTCTGATTGTACCCAACTCAAACTGAGAGAGGTTTACTGCTTCTGTCCCCATATTGGTTATTTCAATATAGTTATCCGGAGCAGCATTTAATCTGGCTTCTGTAATTACCAGACTTCTTATTGTATCCTGGGCAAACAAACTGCCCGATAACAATAAGGTAAAAAGTAAAAGCTTTAATCTCATAGTTTTAAAGTTTTAATTAATATTTAAAAAATATGCTTTTGCGGTTAACAAATATGGGATTTTATTTTTGTATCATCAACATTTGATAAAAAAAAATGAACAATTTTCATTCATTACATTAAATCTTTGAAAGCCTTGAATCTATTGGTATTTTGAAGCATTGTGACTATGTAAATGAACAAAAAACTTCAACAGTTTTTATTAAACTGTTGAAAATCATGCAGTAAGGATTTATTAAATTGATTCATGATATATTAAAATCAATAGGAAACTTAAAACAAGTTATGTCAAAATGTCAAAACCCGTTTAATTGTCATGCTGATGTTTGGGATTTTTGAAGATATAGCACATAATTATGAATTTGGTTACGGAGAATCACGCTGGAATAATTATTGCTTAAAAAGCTTTGCAATTTTAAAGTTCAAAAAAGATAACCCGGCTTTTTTTTAGCCTGCACAAATGATTACCTTTGCGCAGCTTTTTTTAAGGAAAACAATAAATAAGATGGCATTGATAAATAATATTCTAGGGAAGATATTCGGTAATAAATCGGAAAAAGACATAAAAGAGGTTACTCCGGTAATCAATAAAATTAAGGAAGAATTTAATCGTCTGACTCAACTTTCAAACGATAGCTTACGTGAGGAGTCTGACAAAATCAGGCGCATTATTGATGAAAGAATCAAACCTGAAGAAGACGAAATAGCTAATTTAAAAATCGAAGGTGAAGAAGCAGATATACAGGAAAGCGAAAAAATCTATGAAAAAATAGATAAACTGGAGGAAAAAATTGATGAAAAGCTTGAGGAGGTTTTGGAAGAGGTTTTACCTGCTGCTTTTGCCATTGTTAAAGAAACAGCAAGACGTTTTGTTGAAAATAAAGAGGTAGAAGTTACTGCCAGGGATTACGACCGTGATTTAGCTGCAACAAGAAATCATATCGATATTAAGGGAGAAAAAGCAATCTGGAAAAACAGGTGGATTGCCGGAGGAAATGAAATTGAATGGAACATGGTTCATTACGATGTTCAGCTTATTGGCGGTATCGTGTTGCATCGTGGGAATATTGCGGAGATGGCAACCGGAGAGGGAAAAACACTTGTGGCTACCTTACCCGTTTTTTTAAATGCTCTGGCCCGCAGAGGAGTACATGTGGTTACGGTTAACGATTACCTCTCGAAAAGGGATGCCGAATGGATGGGACCAATTTATGAATTTCATGGTTTAACTGTTGATTGTATCGATAAACACCAACCCAATTCAGAAGACAGAAGAAATGCTTATAATGCCGATATTACATTCGGTACAAATAACGAGTTTGGTTTCGATTATCTGAGGGATAATATGTCAATTAATCCGGAAGATTTGGTGCAGAGAAAACACCATTATGCAATTGTCGATGAGGTTGACTCGGTATTGGTTGATGATGCACGTACACCATTAATTATTTCAGGACCTGTACCAAAGGGAGATAATCAGCAATTTGATGAGTTAAAAGGTTATGTTGAAAAACTTTACAGGGCACAGCGTGATTTGGTAAACCAGATTTTTACAGATGCAAAAAAACTTCTGAATAAAGCTGATGCTTCTGCTGATGAAAAGAAAGAAGGTGGTTTGTTACTCTTAAGAGCTTTTAAAGGATTACCAAAAAATAAGTCGATAATAAAGTTTTTGAGTGAAACCGGTATGAAAGAAATTCTTCAAAAAACTGAGAATTTCTATATGCAGGAGAACAACAAAAACATGCACATTGTAACCGATCCACTTTACTTTATCATAGAAGAAAAACAAAATTCAGTGGAACTTACAGATAAAGGTATAGAATACATTTCGAAAGGATTTGAAGACCCTGAATTTTTTGTGCTCCCTGATATGGGAGGGAAAATGGCCGAGCTTGAGCAAGCCAAACTTGCACCCGAAAAATTAGTTGAGGAAAAAGATAAACTTCTTCAGGATTACGCGGTAAAATCTGAGCGTGTTCATACTATTAACCAGTTGTTTAAGGCATATACCATGTTTGAAAAAGATGTGGAGTATGTAATAATTGACAATAAGGTGAAAATTGTTGATGAGCAAACAGGGCGTATTATGGAAGGGCGCCGTTATTCGGATGGTTTGCACCAGGCGATTGAAGCAAAAGAAAATGTAAAAATTGAGGCAGCAACCCAAACCTTTGCAACCATTACTTTACAGAACTATTTCAGAATGTACCATAAACTGGCCGGTATGACAGGGACTGCGGAAACGGAAGCAGGAGAATTGTGGGACATTTACAAATTGGAGGTAGTTGTAATTCCTACCAACAAACCAATTATCAGAGACGATAGAGACGACTTGGTGTACAAAACCAAACGTGAAAAATACAATGCAGTTATTGATGAAATACAGGCATTACATAAGGCCGGCCGACCTGTTTTGGTGGGAACTACTTCGGTTGAAATTTCGGAGTTGTTAAGCCGTATGTTAAAAATGAAGGGCATCAAACACAATGTGTTAAATGCGAAGTTGCATGCTCGTGAGGCCGACATTGTTGCTGAAGCAGGTAAAGCAGGAACAGTTACCATTGCGACAAATATGGCCGGTCGTGGTACAGATATTAAACTTACAGATGAGGTTAAAGAAGCGGGTGGTTTGGCAATTATAGGTACCGAAAGACACGATTCGAGAAGGGTGGACAGACAGTTGCGTGGTCGTGCCGGTCGTCAGGGAGATCCGGGATCTTCTCAGTTTTATGTATCTCTCGAAGACGATTTAATGCGTCTGTTTGGTTCAGGACGTATTTCAGGGATTATGGATAAACTCGGGTTGAAAGAAGGCGAAGTAATTCAGCATTCTATGATATCGAAATCTATCGAACGTGCTCAGAAAAAAGTAGAAGAGAACAACTTCGGTATTCGAAAAAGACTGCTTGAATATGATGATGTAATGAATTCTCAAAGAGAAGTGATTTACAAAAAACGTAAACATGCCCTTTTTGGCGAAAGACTTGATGTTGATTTACTAAACATGATGTACGATTCAGTAGAAGAGCTGGTAAATGAATATCATGATACCGATAGCTTTGAAGATTTTAATATGGAAATCTTAAGGCTGCTTTCACTGGAGTCGCCTGTAGATGAAGAAGAATTTAAAAAGAAAAATCCGGAAGAAATTTCAAATGTCATTTTTGATAAAATGATTGAGGCATACCACCGCAAAGTTGAAGCCATTTCAAAACAGGCTTATCCGGTTATCAAAAATGTTTACGAAACCAAAGGTGATATGTATAACAATATTGTTGTACCTATTTCGGATGGAAAAAGAATATTCCAGATAGTTTGTAACCTTGAAAAAGCTTATAAAAATAAGGGAAAAGAATTGGTAAAATCGTACCAAAAACAAATCGTTTTAAGAACTATTGATGAAGCATGGAAAGAGGAACTTCGTGAAATGGACGATTTGAAACAGTCGGTTCAAAATGCATCTTATGAGCAAAAGGATCCCTTGTTGATATATAAGTTTGAGTCATTCAACTTATTTAAACAAATGGTTACAACCGTTAATAAAGATGTGGTTTCTACTTTGATGAAAGGTTATATCCATACTCAAAATCCGGATCAGATAAAAGAAGCCGAAGCCAGAAGAAAACTGGATTTGAGTCGTTATAAAACTCAAAAATCTGAATTGCCAGATGCAGATAATCCAATGGCAGGAGCAAATACAAATACTCAGGAAAGGTCAAAGCCACAGCCGGTTACAGTTGAGAAGCAAGTAGGGAGAAATGAACCCTGTCCGTGTGGAAGTGGTAAAAAATTCAAACATTGTCATGGAAGAGGGGGAGCGTAAGAAAGCACGAAGCACGAAGTCGGAAGTCGGAAGACCAATGACTAATCACCAATGACAGAAAAGGGTAATGTAATACTAAATTGTAAATAATATCGTAACAAAATATTCAAATGACAGATATACTAAACTTTATTCATTGGAACGTAAATCCTGAAATTTTTCAACTTGGACCCTTTTCAGTAAGATGGTATGGTTTACTTTTTGCCTCCGGTTTTTTAATTGGTTATTACATTGGCGAACGAATGTTAAAATCTGAAAATGTAAGCCAGCAATGGATAGATAGTGCATTTTTCTATATAATTATTGCAACAGTGGTTGGAGCCAGGCTGGGACATGTATTTTTTTACGGATGGGATTATTATTCACAAAATCCGGGCGAAATACTAAAAGTATGGCACGGGGGATTATCAAGTCATGGAGGTACTATCGGTATTTTTGTTGCCATTTATGTTTATTCAAAAAGGGTTACCAAAAGATCAATGTTCTGGATTCTCGACAGAATTGTGGTGCCTACAGCTTTGGTGGCAGCTTTTATTCGAATGGGAAATCTGATGAATTCTGAAATTTACGGAATAGAAACTACTTTGCCCTGGGGATTTATCTTTGAAAGAAATGGTGAAACCGTTGCAAAACATCCAACCCAGTTATACGAAGCATTCTCTTATTTAATAACCTTTGTTGTGATAACATTTATGTATTGGAAAACCCGGGCTAAAAATAAGGAAGGGCTCATCTTTGGAGTTTTCTTTATGTTCATTTTTGGTTCAAGGTTTTTAATCGAATTTATCAAAGAAGACCAGGAAGCTTTTGAGGCTGGTATGGCTTTAAATATGGGACAATGGCTTAGTATTCCATTTGTGCTTTTTGGATTGTATCTCGCGATCAGAGCGATGAAACGTCCTGAAAAATTCTACAAAAACAATTAGATAAACTTTTTGTTTTCTTAATACATTACTTCAACAGGCGATTGATTGGCCTGTCAAATTAGATTGATATGTATCAAACGCATAAAACGTTTATCACTCCTGACATGAAATTGTCGGGATTGATTAATGAAAATTCTTCATTATTATTATTACTCGAACATTTTGAAGTTGATTTTGCTGTAAAAGACAGAACAGTAGAACAATTATGTACTGAAAACAAAATCGACCTCGCTGTTTTTTTAGTCATTGGAAACCTTTACAATGGATTTTACCCCGATGAAAAAGAGATAAACTCATTAACGGACATTACTTCCATAATTAGGTTTTTGAAAAACAGCCACAGGTTTTATAAGAATGATAAGTATCCTGAGCTTAGATATTTTATTCAGCAACTTCATGAAAAACATGATTCTGAGGATATTCTTTTAATAGAAAAGTTTTTTAACGATTATTTCGAAGAAGTACTTGAACATCTCGATTACGAGGATGGTGTGGTTTTCCCGTATATTATCAGACTAATTGAAGAAGGAAAAATACCTCAAAACAGTGATTTTTCGGCCAATGATTACAGGGATCATCACAGTGATATTGAAACCAAACTTACCGATTTAAAAAATTTGCTGCTTAAATACATTTCATTGAAAAATGACTTTTCGGTTCGCAGAAAGTTTATGTTTGGATTATTTGAACTGGAATTTGACCTGAATATTCATTCAATAGTTGAAGATAAAATTCTTTTGCCATTGGTAGGTAAAATTGAAGTCGAGCCGGCGAATGGATAAAAACAGGATAAATATCGCAATTCTTGAACCTTCACAAATCATCTACGAAGGATTATCAAATATTTTACTGAAGTTCAAAAAGAATTTCTATATCTATCGTTTTAATGATTTGGAGGAATTAAAACATTCCTTTTCCAAACTCGAATTAAATATCGCAATTATAAATCCTTCTGCCATACAAAATAAATTAACAGATTTTGTTAAGCTTAAAAACACCAGCAGGGGAATTTTATGGATTGCATTGATTTATTCATTTTTCGATAACGAACTTCTTCAAAAGTTTGATGATGAATTAACCATTAATTCATCACGTGATCAAATACTAAATAAAATCGGACAGAGTGTTAATACTGCTGTAAATAGTCAAATTGAAGAATTAAGTGAAAGAGAAATAGAGGTATTAATTCAGATGGTTGCCGGACTTTCGAACAAGGAAGTTGCCGATAAACTAAATATCAGTATTCATACGGTCATTAGTCATAGAAAAAATATCACTGAAAAAACAGGGATTAAAAGTCTTTCGGGTTTAACTATTTATGCCATTTCCAAAAAAATAATCCCTTTGGAAAATACTTCAATTTGACTGCGAGGATTTTTCTAATACTAATTTGATTATAAAATGCCGTATTGGATATGCAGTTTATTTTTCGTTTGTACAAGGCGAAAAATTAAAGCATAGCCTTAGCTCGTTTCACTTTTTGATATAAATTCATTTTCACTACTTTTTATGACCTACATAAATAAAAATCCCAATTAATTGGGATTGTAAGAAATTTGGTCTGAATATACTTTTGCCCCCATCAAAAACCTTATTAAATAATTTCAAAATGAAAAATATTATTCTGATTTTCGGAATGTTGCTGGTGACATTACAATTAGAGGCACAGTCAGATACTCTGCCTTCCAATTACTATGTAAACAGTGCCGAAAAAATGTTAATGACCAATGGTAACCTAAAAATTGGGGGTTATGGCGAAGTTCACTATAACCAACCGGTTTCGTCAGGCCAGATGAAAAACGGAAAACTCGATGTACACCGTTTTGTGATGATGTTAGGGTACCAGTTTAACAATCGCCTGCAATTTGTTACCGAACTCGAATTTGAACATGTAAAAGAGATTTATGTTGAACAGGCTTTTTTACAATATAAACTCAATAATTTTATCAACCTGCGTGGAGGATTGATTTTAACTCCAATGGGGATTGTAAACGAATACCACGAGCCTACCACCTTTAATGGTGTTGAACGTCCGTTAATCGACAGCAAAATTGCACCTTCAACATGGCGCGAAATTGGAATAGGAGCAACCGGGGTAATTCTGCCGGCTTCTTTAAAATACCAGGCTTATATAATGAATGGATTCAAAAGTTTTGACGGACAGGCCAGAATTGGTGGTTCAAGCGGTTTGCGTGGCGGAAGACAAAAAGGGGCCGAATCGTTTATGAGTGCGCCAAACTTTAGTGCTAAAGTTGAGTATTTTGGAATTCGTGGATTAAACCTTGGTTTATCGGGTTATTTTGGAAATACCCAAAGTACACTATATAACGGAATTGATAAAAACGATGAACCAGCCATTGCCACTGCTGACTCCTCGGTAGTTGGAATTTCTATGGTGGGAGCTGATGCCCGTTACTCTATTAAAGGTTTAAAAGTTACCGGACAATTGTATTACACAAGTTTGTCGAACACCGGGCAATACAATGCATTTACTTCCGATAAAAACGGAGGAGATTTAGGAAGTTCGATGTTTGGTTACTATGTGGATTTAAGTTACGATGTACTGCGTACTGCAAAAACAAAAATGCAACTTTACCCCTTTGTTCGTTACTCAAACTACGATACGCATCATACAGTTCCGTCTAATATTGAAAAGAATTTGAAATACAAAAACGATGTAATTACAACCGGTTTGTCTTTCTTTCTTACTAAAGATGCAGTTTTAAAAGCCGATATGCAGTTTATTAAAAACGGTGCATCAGATAGTTACGCAACTACCTTTAATGCCGGATTTGGTATCATGTTTTAATCCAGGTTAAAAATGTTAAGATATTTAATACTTATTTGTTTTATCGCATTTAATCTCAATGCTTTTGCTTTCTATAATGTTGATTATCAGAATAAAAGGCTTGTCAATAACCTGAAAAAGTTTGGAGTACATGAATTATCAAATCTTGAAGAGATTGAAGTAACTGGTGAAACAGGATTTAAGTCGGGAAAGATTTACAAAGTAACGGATAATGCAGAAAGTGCCAGGGTTAAATATATTTTTGTGGGAAGAGTAAACAGTTGCCGGACAGGAGGTTGTGATGAAGCATTGAGCGAAGAAAGTATGGAGTCGGAATATTTTGATTATTTTATTTTCTTCGATAATAACAAATCGGTAAAACTGGTTGAAGTTTTTAACTATCAGGCCACGCATGGTTACGAGGTTACTGCCAAAGGATGGTTAAAACAGTTTGTTGGATTTTCGGGTAATGACTCGTTAATTGTAAACAAAAACATCGATGGAATCAGTGGCGCAACAATTTCGGTTCACGCCTTAACTTTGGATGTTCAGGAAAAAACACGAATTCTTAAATCTATTGAATAGAAACAACTACAAATAGCATTTTTAAAGTTACCGGGATTGTACCTCAATGGGCAATCCCGTTTTGTTTAATACTGTTTAGTTAAATATTTTTATCCCGATAAAGAAATTGCGGGGTTTGGCCGGACCATAAATATATCCGCTGTCGCGGTATTTTCCCGAATCAAAATCGTTTTGATACTGATTAAAAATATTACCTACACCACCAAAGAATTCAAAAGATGTATCAATTCGATTGGAAGTTGCGATATAGGAGATCTTTATATTTGCTTCAAAAAATGATGGAGTTTCAAAAAGTTCATCCTGTTCAATTGTTCCCGGGTCACCGGCCAGTCCATAGTGGGGTACCAGCATACTTCCGGTATAAACTCCTGATAATGTGGTTTTAAATTTTTCGTTTGGAGTCCATGTTAACGTTAAATATCCATAATCATTAGGAGTTCTTAAATATTTTTTTTCACCGGGCAACTCTTCCGACCATTGAACCGGCTCATCGTATAAACTTTGCTGAAGAGTAATTCCGGCTTCAGCCTGGACTTTTCTATTATAGTTTGCTCTTAATTCAATGGTTGTACCGACCACATGACTATTCCCGCCATTACGTTTTTCCATTATTGAATTTCCCTCTTCATCATTGTCTATTTCTTCCAAAACAAAAGCGTCTTTTAATTGAGTAAAAAATCCTTCAACGGTTAAACCATAAATGTGTTTTTCGGTAGGTTTATCCCAATTTAAAGAAGCTGTCCAGCTTTGTGATTTTTCTTCGGTTAAATCGTCTGCCAAAACAACTCTCTTAATTCCGCCTCCTGCAAATGCGATATGCATATCGGCATCAAATGCTTGCGGGGCACGAAATCCGGTTGACCAGGACAAGCGCAATTGGGCATCTGTTGTTGGTTTGTATAAAAACGATACACGCGGATTAAAAATCATATTTTTTACAAAATTATGTTTGTCGGCTCTTACTCCGGCCAGCAGGGTAGTTTTTTTACTGATCGCCCAATCACTTTGAATAAATGTTCCAAAATTCCTTGTATTTTGATCGATTAGATAATCATAAGTTTTTATTTCATCAAAAACATCATCTACAACATATTCGGCTCCAAATGTCAGAATATTTACTCCGTTTAGAAAATCATCGAGTGTGTGATTAAGCTGAGAACCAAATTGGAAGGTGTAATTTTTAGAAATTCCGTATGGTGGATTAGCATTGTATTCAATTTTACCCTCTTCATCGTCAGGAGAGATTCCTGTAAAATGTTTACGGTTTGTATTTTGTCCCGCTGCGTAAACCACAAACGTGGTTTGGTTGTCTTTGCTGGTTAATTCATAATCAATACCTCCGGTTAAAATATTGTGCGTTCTTTCTTCCGACTGTTCCGCCAGATACGAAGGTTTGTCAACCATTTCGCCTCCATACCTGAATTCATACATGCTCGAGAAACTGGCTTCAATTTTTTGGTTTTCGTCCAAATTGAAAAAGGAATTTAGGCCAAAAGAATTGTTGGTTAATTCCGGAAGTTCTGAAAAATTGTCACCGTTATGGTCATACCAATCACGTTTTTTATAAGTGGTATATAAGGCCATACCGGCATTTCTTTTTTGAGAAAGTGCAGTTAAAGTACCATTTACCGAAAAATCATTGGCGTCGTTTCCAATAACCGAATTATTTAATGCAACCTGATAAGAGTTTCGTTGCGGCATTTTAGTAATGATATTTACCGTTCCACCTATGGCACTTGAACCGTATAATGCTGACGCACCCCCTCTTACAACTTCAATGCGTTCAACCATTTCTGTTGGCATTTGCTCTAATCCGTACAAGCCGGTTAATGGGCTGAAAACCGAACGGCTGTTTATCAATATCTGGCTGTAAGCACCACCTAAACCATTCATTCTGAGTTGTGAATAATTGCAGGTTTGACAATCAGTTTCCATCCTTAAACCGGGTTGAAAATTTAGTGACTCCGCAATGGTTTGAGCAGCTACATTTTCAATAGTCTTGGAATCCATTACTCCTACGATTACAGCACTTTCAGTTTGTCGTTTAAAAGTTTTTGTTCCTGTTACAACAACTTCATCAACTTTTAAAAATTCCTCTTCGAGTTCAAATTTTACTTCGAGTGTTTTATTGCGCTCAATGTTGACAACTTTTTTTTCGATTTTATACCCCACTATTTTAGCAACCAGCGTATATTCTCCAATGGGCAAATCTACCAGCATATAGTGTCCGGTTATATCGGTGGTTGTTCCAATAGTAGTATTTTCAAGATATATATTTACAAAAGGAATATGTTCGCCCCGGGAAACAACATGTCCGGTAATCACTGCATCGCTGTGTTGATCTTGTGCCTGAACCAGGTTTGAAATAAAAATGAGTAGAATCAGGAAGGATAAAATAAACTGTTTCATGAAAAAGTTCAATTTTTGATTTTGTGCTATAAACAGATTTTTTTATAAAATGTTGCAAAAAATTTTTCGACAAATTTAAATAATTAGAGATAAGCAAGAGGTTAAATTTTTAATAAAGATATAGTTTATAACATTTATTCTCTTTGATATTCAACCAATCTATATGATTTTTTGTTAACATTTTTAAAATAAGACAACCAGGTATTTTGTTGTAATCATTTAAATGATTTATTTTACGTGAAATCTGAAAATTAAATTTTTGAAAGTATGTTGGAAATAGGAAAATACGCCATGGTAACGTTGACATACGATTTACGTATTGATAACGAAAACGGTGAAATGGTTGAGCAGGCAACTGAAACAAAACCATTGCAGTTTTTATATGGTGCGGGAACTATGTTGCCAAAATTTGAATCACATTTAGCAGGCCTTCATGAAGGAGAGCCTTTTTCGATACATCTTAGTAAAAATGATGCTTACGGTGAGGTAAATCATGAAGCTGTTGTTGAATTGCCAAAGCATGTGTTTTTGGTTAACGACAAGTTTGATGATGAATTAATTAAAGTTGGAAACACTGTTCCTATGATGAGTAGTAACGGCCAGCGGTTAAACGGATTGGTACTTGATGTAAATGAAGAAACTGTAAAAATGGATTTTAATCATCCCCTGGCGGGCGAAGATTTGTTTTTTGCAGGAAAGGTACTTGAAGTGAGAGAGGCATCAGATGAGGAAGTAGCTCAGATTCTTTCTGGTGGAGGTGGTTGCGGTTGCGGAAGCGGAAGCAGTTGCGGAACCGGTTGTGACGATGAGTCTTGCAGTCCGGGTGACTCAGGCGGTGGCTGCGGGTGTGGCTGCTAATATTCATTTTGATTATTAGTTCAATTTAATTATTTTAACCTCGTTTTCTTTTAGAAAGGGAAAACGAGGTTTTTTATATTAAAATCTCGACATTACATACCTAACTGATAACCAAAGAAAATCTTTAGTTACTTAAGTTAAGCGTGTCAGTTTAGTAAATACTTCTCAGTTTTCTGGGAAATCTAAAAAGTTAGTTACAGATAGTGAATACATTTGGACATATATTTCGTCTTACAAGTTTTGGCGAATCACACGGTAAAGGAATTGGTGGCATAATTGATGGTTGTCCGGCAGGGTTGGAATTGGATATTGAAAAGATTCAGGAGGACCTGGCCAGAAGAAAACCGGGACAGTCAAAAATTACAACTCAACGAAAAGAACCGGATCAGGTTGAATTTATTTCAGGAGTTTTTGAAGGAAAAACACAGGGTACACCAATAGCCTTTGCAATTTGGAATAAAGATCAACATTCCAAAGATTATAATAACCTAAAAGATGTATTCAGACCGTCTCATGCCGACTACACCTACATTCAAAAGTATGGTACCCGTGATCATCGCGGAGGAGGACGATCTTCGGCAAGAGAAACAATTGCAAGAGTAGTAGCAGGTGCAATTGCTAAACAGATTTTGGCAAAAGCCGGTGTTTCTGTCCAGGCTTTTGTTTCACGTGTAGGTGAGGTGGAGCTAAAAAAATCGTATACCGAATTGGATTTAAGCAAAACGGAAAATAACATAGTAAGATGTCCGGATGAGGCAACGGCAAAGAAAATGATATCCCGTATTGAAGCAGCTTCAAAAGACCGGGACACAGTTGGAGGAGTAATAACAGGAGTTGCCAAAGGAATTCCAGCAGGCTGGGGTGAACCTGTTTTTAATAAATTACATGCCGATCTGGGTTTTGCAATGCTAGGTATTAATGCAGTTAAAGGATTTGAGTATGGATCCGGATTTAACGGAACAAAACTTAGCGGTTCGCAGCATAACGATGTTTTTATAAAAACAAAGGATGGAGTTCGTACCAAAACCAATAACTCGGGTGGAATTCAGGGAGGAATCTCCAATGGAGAAGATATTTATTTTAATGTAGCTTTTAAACCTATAGCAACTTTATTAAAGGAGCAAAATACTGTTGATGTAAACAGTAATGAGATTAAAATAAATCCAAAAGGAAGGCACGATCCCTGTGTGCTGCCGCGAGCAGTACCTATTGTTGAAGCAATGGCAGCATTGGTTCTTGTCGACCATTATTTATTAAGTAAACTAAACTCAATTTAATATGCCCAGAAAAAAGCGGTTCAGAAGAATTCAGGTACCCCCTGTTATTAAAGGAATGTCGGTTTATGGTGTCAGAGGACGTAAATCCAATGAAGTTATTCTTCATATAGAAGAATACGAAGCAATACGCCTGCTGGATTATCAAAATCTTACACAGGAGGAAGCCGCAGTGTTTATGGATGTATCGCGGCCTACATTAACCCGTATTTATGAAGAAGCGCGTAACAAGGTAGCAACAGCTTTTGTAGAAGGCCGGGATTTACTTTTTAGAGGAGGAGATATTTATTTCGATAAAAACTGGTATAAATGTAATTCCTGCCATGCCAGTTTTAGCGATTACTCTGAGGTGGTTAAGAATTGTCCGGTTTGCAATTCGGATGATTTATTATCATTAAACGAATATTACTCTAAGTAATTAAAAATTAAAGCCACCGGGTCAATACCCGGTGGCACCCAATTAAGTTGTGATAAAACCAGAGCCCTAGCACACTAGGTATCGCAAGTTAAGGCTTTTTTTATATTCCAGTCAAGTATTTTGCCTTATTTATTTCTTGTATATTTATGTTTATTAGATAGTTGCTAATCCTTTAAGCATCGAAAAACCTTTATTTTTTAGTAAGCATTTGTCAATTTAACAGAAGTTTTAATTTGATTGAACTTATTTGCTTTTATTGACAAATGTTACATAAATCATCAACTGCGATTTTTATATTTGCAAGCCTGTAAATGGAAAAGTAAATAATATATTTTTCAAACATGCAAAAAACGACTTTTGTTAATTAGTCAATTCAAAATACAACCATTTAAACAATTATTTGAATAAAATGAAAATCAGAAAACTATTAAGAATCCTGCATCGCGATTTTGGATATTTTATTGTCGGGATGACCATAGTTTATGCCTTGTCAGGTATTTATTTGAATCATCGTCATGATTTTAATCCGGATTATAAAATTTTCATAACTGATTTTCGGGTAGAATTACCTGCTTTGGAAGAATTAAGTGCAGAAGATGTTGAAGAAGCTTTGGTGTCTGTAAATGAGGATGTTATTTATAAGAAACATTATATAAATAATGAGGGGCAAATCAAAGTATTCATAAAAAACGGCGAGGCAGTTATCAATCCGAATACAGGAGAAGGAGTCATGCAGTATCTTCAACGTCGACCTTTTATTTATTCATTAAACAAATTACACAGAGCTTCCATTGGAACACTTTGGAAATGGGTAAGTGATATTATGGCGGTTATTTTAATATTTGTTGCTGTATCCGGAATATTTCTGTTAAAAGGAAAAAGAGGATTTAATCGTTGGGGATGGTGGTTTATGGCTGCCGGAATTGTTGTACCTTTGATTTTTGCATTGTTATATATTTAAATCTTTAACTGAATTAAAAATGAAAAAACTAGCGTTGTTAAGCATTGTAGTTGTTCTGCTTTTTGGGTGTGGACAAACAAACAAGAATCAACAGAAAAGTGAAGAAAAGTCTTCTGAAATTGTGGTTCTTACAATAGATGAATTGTATGAGAAAGCACCGGATTTAGCAGATAAAGAGGTGGTTGTAAAAGGTACTGTTATGCACGTTTGTAAGCAGGGAGGTGCACGTTGTTTTTTAATGGGGAGCAATGAAGATATGAATATCAGGGTAGAAGCAGGTGAGAAAATTGGTGCTTTTTCTCAGGAAATGATGGGAAGTGAGCTCGAGATTTCCGGTGTATTAAAGGTAGTACGAACTGAGGCTGATGCCCATAATCCCGGTCAGGAACATGGTGAAGAAGAACAGGCTCATGAAGAAGATGAAGAAACTGAAGAAGCTCATAAAATTATTGCCGAAGCACAGGAAGCCGCAGAAGTGGTTTATTTTATAGAAGGGATTAAAGTGAAAGAATTATAAAAGCACTGCTGTAAAATAAAAAAGGAAGGTTAATCACCTTCCTTTTTTATTTCTTTTCATCAGGAATAAACAAAAGCGAGACTGAATTTACACAATGTCTTGTATTTTTATCTGTAAATCCCTCACCATAAAAAACATGACCCAAATGTCCATCGCAAGTATTGCATGTAATTTCCGTTCTTCGGCCATCAGCATCGAGCGATTTTTTCACTGCTCCTTCAATTTCATCATCGAAACTTGGCCATCCGCAATTTGAATTAAATTTATCACTCGATTTATAAAGTTCGGCTCCACATCTTTTACAGACATAAGTACCCTTTTCTTTGTGATTGTTGTATTCACCTGTAAAAGCTCTTTCTGTTCCTTTATGCATGATTACATATTCCTCAAACTCTGTTAGTTTCCTAAATTCAGTATTGTCCTTCACTTTTTCCTCCTTTTTTTCGTCCTGGGCATTCAATGTAAAAACAAACGCCAAAAATGTAATTGTTATAATTGTTTTCATATAACAAAAAACAAAAAAAATATGCCTTTGGTTTATTTATAAAAGTTAAAGATTCTTTATACCGATTCCTGGATATTCATTTAATAAAATCTTGCCATCCATAATTTTTATTCCCGAAAACGGATCATTTTTAATCAGAAGATTTCCATCCAGATCTGCCCAATCAGCCAAAGGTGAAATTTGGGCAGCTGCTGAAATTGCACATGAAGTTTCTGTCATACAGCCAATCATAACCTTCATATTATTGGCTTTTGCCAGATTGATCATTTTGTGCGCCTCCCTCAAACCTGTACATTTCATTAATTTTATATTGATACCGGAATAGACCCCAACTGTATTTTTAAAATCGACCAGTCTTTGAATCCCTTCATCAGCAATAACAGGCAACGGAGAATGGCTTGTCAACCATGCATTGTCTTCAATATTTTCCTTTGGCATGGGTTGTTCGACATATTCAATACCGTTTTCCTTCAACCAGAAAATCATTTCCAGTGCTCTTTTTTTATCTTTCCATCCCTGATTAACATCAACACACAGCGGAAGATCAGAAATTTCTCTAATTGACTGTATAATTTCTTTGTCGTTATCTCTGCCCAGTTTAACTTTTAATATTTTATAATCCTGCGCTTCTTTAACTTTTTGCTTTATAATCTCACTTTTATCTATACCAATGGTATAAGAAGTTACAGGAGTTTTTTCTGCTGATAGTCCCCATATTTTAAACCAGGGAAAGCCCAATATTTTTCCAACCAAATCGTGCAAGGCTATGTCTACTGATGCTTTTGCTGCTGCATTTCCCAAAGCTGAATTATCCACATATTCCAGAATTTCATCCATTTTAAAGGGATCTGTAAATTGCCAAAGCTTTAAATTCGATAAAAACTTTGAAGCAGTTTTCTGGCTTTCTCCCAGATAAGGAGGCATTGATGCCTCACCATAACCGGTTACACCATCAAATTCAAGTTTTGTGAGTAGGACAGGAGTTGTACTTCTGGAACTTCCTGCCAAAGTAAAAACATGTTTTAACTGAAGATTGTATGGTTCGAAACTAAGTTTTAGCCCGGATTTTGGTAGTTTGCCTTTATTCATTTCTAATAGCCAATTGTTGTGCACCTGAAATTGCAAAAATCAAAGATATAAAGATTGTACTATTTTTGTTAAAACATGAGTAAGTCTGTATCTTCCAAAATACCTGTTATTTATCAGGATAATTATCTAATAGTAGTTGATAAGCCTGTTGATTTACCTGTGCATAAAAATGATTTTATGCCTAAGGATGCAGATTATTTAACCAAGATTGTAGGTGATATTACAGGAAAATGGATTTATAATGTGCACCGCCTGGATGCAAAAACATCAGGTGTAATTATTCTTGCCTTAGATTCAGACATGGCAAAAAAACTTAGCCTTAAATTTGAACATAAAGAAATAAAAAAGACCTATAATGCAATTGTATTGGGTAATCCGGGAAACGGGGATTACAACCGGAAAGTATTGGTAAAAAAGAAGAGCAAATTTAAAAAAACTGCACTTACAAACTTTAAAACTCTAAAAACCGTACAAACTAAAATTTCTTATAAAGACAAGGAAAATGTGGTGCTTAGTTTAATGGAAATTCAACCTGAGACCGGTCGCTGGCATCAAATAAGACAGCATTTTGCGCAGCACAGGCATGATATTTTGGGCGATTCACATCATGGAGATTTTACCCTAAACAAAATTGTAACACAAATTACAGGTATTCGCCGTTTGTTTCTTCATGCTGCTAAACTTGAGTTTGAACACCCGGTTACCGGAAAGTTTTTGTCTCTTGAATCTAAGATTCCGGAGGATTTTAATACAATTGTGGATTTTGACTGGAGTCAAACCTATTTAAAATTTCAGCAATGATTTTAAATTGGGTTAACGAATTCTTTTTCTGTCCAAAGCTGCCCTGTATTTTGCTGCATTTCTGTTGTGTTGAGATAATGTAGCTGCAAAGTTGTGATAACCGGAAAAATCGTCTTTTGCACACATAAAAATATATTTGTGTTCCTCGTAATTTAAAACCGCATCGATTGAATAAGTTTCAGGAAAATTTATAGGCCCTGGTGGTAATCCAATATGTTTGTAGGTATTGTAAGGCGATTCTACTGCAACATGTTTTTTTAAAACCCTTTTAAGTGTAAAATCTCCAACCGCATACTTAACAGTTGGATCTGCCTGTAAATACATCCCCTTTTTAATCCTGTTAACATACAAGCCAGCCACACGTTTTAATTCATCCTTTTTAGCAGTTTCTTCCTGAACGATAGATGCAAGAATTGCGACTTCAACGGGAGTGAGATTGATATTTTTTGCTTTAGCAAGCCGTTCATCATTCCAGAATTTTTCGTATTCGGTTTTCATTCTTGTCGCAAATTCATCCGCTGTGCTTGTCCAGTAAAACTGATACGTCTCAGGAATAAACATTGCTTTAAAAGTTTCTGAATTAAAACCTGATTCCATTATCAGTTTTTCATTACTGAACAAAGCTAAAATTTCAGTTGAATCAGCCCAGATATATTTACTTACTTTACCTGCGAGTTGCTCTTTTACACGAATATTATTAAAGGTTACATTTATTGGCGTTTGCAAACCGGAGCGAAGCATATTTACAATTTCATTAGTGTTCATCCCTTTTTTTAAATGATACCTGCCCGGTTTTACAGATTTTTTATAATTTTTCTTTTTCGATATCCAGTTAAAAGCTTTTTTACTTTCTAAAACATCGTTAATAATCAGGCTGTCTTTTACCTGTTCGAACGTGGAATTTTCGGGTAAATACAGTACATATTCGTTTTTGATGTTTTCCCTGAAGATGTATTGGTAAAGCTGGTACGCCCTTATCCCAACTATAATAAATGCAATGGCAAAGATCAGAATTATCAGTTTCCCATATCTGGGGAATAACATTACTTTGCTTTTTTTCTCAATTGACATGGCTAAATTTTTATTCGGACCAAAAATAGCAGTTATTCATGAATTATAAATATCCTCTATTTTAAATTAATCCCGATAAATAAATTTTCATAGGCAGATTACCTCAAAAGTTCTAATTTTGCATGCCTGTAAATAATTAAAATTGGGATTATGCAAAGTGTAAATTTAGCCGAAAATATATATTACCTGGGTTTTAATGACAGAAGAACACAGTTATTTGAAAACATCTGGCCAATTCCTCATGGTGTTTCTTATAATTCATACCTACTGGTTGATGATAAAATTGCATTGGTGGATACAGTGGAACGGGCTTTTATCGATGAATACCTGGATAATATCGAAGAAATAATAGGTGATCGGAAAGTTGATTATTTAATAATTAACCACATGGAACCTGATCATTCCGGGGCATTAAAGGCTATCGTACAGAAATATCCCGATATAATTCTGGTGGGTAACAAAAAAACTTTTGGCTTTGTAGAAAGCTACTATATGACACCCGAAAATGTGCTTATTGTTCATGATGATTATGTGCTGGATTTAGGAAAACATAAATTACAGTTTCAAATGATTCCAATGGTACACTGGCCGGAAACTATGATTACTTATGAAGAAAACAACAAAATACTGTTTTCGGGTGATGCATTTGGTAGTTATGGCACCCTTGACGGAGGTATTTTTGATGATGAAATAAATCTCGATTTTTACGAAGTAGAGGTAATGCGTTACTTTACCAATATTGTAGGAAAGTATTGCCCACATACTCAAAGAGCAATTAAAAAGCTTGCACCCCTTGATATTAAGATGATTGCTGCCACCCATGGACCGGTTTGGCGTAACGATCTGAGTTGGATTTTAGACCGTTACAACAAATGGAGCTCATACGATTTAGATCGTGGGGTTGTCATCGTTTATGGTTCAATGTACGGAAATACCCAAAAAATGGCTGAAGTTATTGCCAGAAGAATAGCTGAAAGAGGAATTAAAAATATAAGGGTTTATGATGCATCAAAAACTCACTCTTCATACATTATTAACGACATTTTTAAATATAAGGGATTTATTGTTGGTAGTGCGGCGTATAACAACGCCTTATTTCCAAATGTGGAAATTCTACTTTCTACTATTGAACACATGGCTCCCAAAAATCATTACCTTGGAATTTTTGGAAATTACTCATGGAATGGAGGAGGCGTAAAAAATCTTAAAACATTTGCTGAAAAAATTAAATGGGAAGTTGTTGGTGAACCGATTGAAGAGAAAGGTGCATTAAAGGAAGAAAATAAGGAAGAACTGTTAAAACTGGCAGATGCTATGGCCGATAAACTTATTGAAGATTATAAATCATAGGTCTTTTAAAGTATTATTTCAAATAATATTTTTAATACTTGTCCGACGGCAAAAAATCTTTGTTAAGTTTAATTTTATTAACCTTTTAAGAAAAGAAGGGTAATTTCCCCGGATTTGATTACCTGAATTACTCTGTTTCATTTACGGAAATAATCTATATATTTATTCAGCTTTTTGAAGATCGGAAAAACTATTGAAGCTTTTTATCTGTAAAATCTTCTTTTTCAACATTAAGGAGTTTACAACTTATTTTGTAAATAGCAACAAACGATAATTTTTGTACGTTCTTTAAAGAAATATATTACAAAACAATAATTTTTTTAATTATTGAGTTTACTGTTCATACTAGTTTATTAAGATATCGAGGTTTAACTATTAAATAGCTAAAACTTAAAGAAATGAAAAAAGTTACTTTGCTTCTTAGTTTAATGTGTTGTGTAGCTGTAACAACTTTTGCAAAAAAGGACATTAACGCATGGAAAAGTGCCCCAAATCTAGAAGAACAATTTACGGTTTTTAAGAATAATCTTAACTTCTGGAATGGATCTTATTTTATGAAAGAAAATCAGATAAATGAATTCTATGGAGCGTTAAGAGATTCAATTGAAGTGTACGAAAATCAAGTTGCAGAAAGCAGACAACAATCAAAAAAGCTGCAGGAAGAATTAAATGCAAAAATTGAAGAAGCAAAAGCGATTCAAGCCCGGCTTGACAGAAGCATGGAGCTTGAAAACTCAATAAGTTTATTTGGTGTAGATATCAATAAAACAGTTTATTCTACTTCGATGTATTTATTAATTCTTGGTGTTTTAATTATAGCAGGATTATTGTTCTTATTATACAAAAGAAGCAATAAAATCACTGCCAATACCAAACACGATTTCCAGGATTTGAAAGAGGAATTTGAAACCCATAAAAAGAATGCCCTGGATCGTTATGTGAAAATTAATAACGAATTAACCAGAGCCAGAATGGAGTTGAACAGGAAGTAATATAATTCTTACAATTAGAAGGATTGAAAAGATTAAAAACTAATTAAAACAAACCAATGAATTTTACCAGAAGAAGTTTTTTACTCAAATCCGGTGCTGCTACTGCAGCTTTGGCAAGTATTCCCGAAATTGTTTCTGCAACTATTCCGTCCAACAAGAGAAAGGCGAAATATTCAATTTTTGAAAAAAACAGTACTGTACTTTTTCAGGGAGATTCTATAACGGATGCAGGCAGGGACAGAAAAAACGAACAGGCAAATAATCCACGGGCATTTGGAATGGGCTATGCATTTTTAGCTGCATCGAAATTGTTAAAGCATCTGCCCGAAAAGGAGCTGACAATGTATAACCGCGGAATTAGTGGAAATAAAGTATTTCAACTTGCCGATCGTTGGCAAAAAGATTGTTTGGATTTAAAACCGAATGTGTTAAGTATTTTAATAGGTGTAAACGACTACTGGCATTTGCGCAATGGAAATTATGATGGTACAACTGAAGTATACGAGCGTGATTTCAGAAATTTACTTCAAAGCACAAAAGAAAATATTCCGGGTATAAAAATTGTAATTTGTCAGCCTTTTGCAGTATTAAACACAAGTGCAGTTGACGAAAGTTGGGTGGTCCCCTTTAAAGAATACCAGGATATTGCATTGAAAATATCAAAAGAGTTTGATACACTATGGGTCCCATTTCAGGAAGTTTTTGATGAGGCCGTTAAATACGCTCCTGCAAAATATTGGTCTGGGGATGGTGTTCATCCCGATATGCCGGGTGCCCAGTTAATGGCTGAAGCCTGGTTGAAAGCGGTGGAATGAGGCTTGAAAATTTCAAAATCTAAAATTAAATCTCAAATTATCTTCCAAAAGTAAATTAACAATAAGTTATTTGTTTTTTGTTATTGAAATTGAGTCTTTTGGTAAAATTGATATGCTCGTAAATGTTTTCTGTTTACCTGTCGAATAAAATACATATTTGTCTTTATTGCGTTTTTTGTGTATCTTTTTTTTACTAAAAACAAAGTGATGAAATGTGCAATTGCTGTCTTAATTGGTTTGCTGGCGCTTGCGGGGAATACAATTATTGTTGTAGGCGGAGTAGCTATTACAGTACCTGCGTTTATAATTGATGCTATAAATAACCTGTCATTTGTAGCCAAAAAACTGTTAGAAAAATTTCTCGGATTTGAATATCCCTGGTGGCAGCCCCTTGAACCCGGAACAATATTTTGGGGACTAATGGATTATTTGAAACGAAAATTTGGTGATTTTGGTCGAATCATAGATTGGGTAAAAAGTATTTGTTAATGTATTACCCCTTTTGATATTGGATAATGAAGATTCACAAAATAAGTGAAACCAGGACGTATTCAGTTCTCAATCTCACCTATAATTACTTTTAGTTTTTTAGGAAGTATTTTAATATAAAACTCACTGTTGCCAAGTGATTCCCCATCTATTTCACCAGCTAACTCATTCTGCGAAGAAATTTTAATTTCTTTGGCCCGGTAACAATCAACACGTCTGTCTTTTATATAATTGCCTGTATACAAGCCAACCAGATTGCTCAGAATGCCCCATAGACTGATTTTTTTAATTAATGTAACTTCAAAAATCCCGTTATTAGGATTTGCATTTGGTGCCTGCATCATTCCTCCGCCATTATATTTTCCTATTCCTACACTAATTGAAAAAATGAGATCTACGATTTCGATATCGTCTATGGCAACCTTTACTTTTCCGGTTTTGTAATGCAACAGGGTTCCAACTAAACCTGACAGATAAACCAATAATCCATTTCGTCCTTTTTCTTTCATTTTGTTGGCTTTATTTGCAACTTCTGCATCGAAACCAAACCCAGCCATATTTGAGAAATAAGCTATTCTTTTTTCCCCTTTTCTTTCATAATGTATCTTTCCAACATCCTGTAAAATTGTTTTTCCCTCCTTTAGTTTTTCTATTGCCTGGTTATAATTATTTGGTATCCCAAAAGTTTTAATCCAGTCGTTCCCGGAACCAACAGGAATCATTCCGAGTGTTATTGTTTCAGGTAAACTGGTTTGTTGTTGAAAGATTCCATTTACAACTTCATTCAGCGTACCGTCGCCTCCTGCTATTATAATATGATTTGAGCCTTGTTCAATAGCATTTTTTGTAAGGGTAACAGCATGTTTGGGAAATTCAGTAATTAAAATTTCAAATATAAAACCATTTGATTTTAATAATTCTTCGATAAGATGTTGATCTCTTTTCCCTTTTCCGCCACCTGCATGTGGATTAAGAATCAGAGTCCAGTTTTTGTTTTTCATTGGTTTAGTTATTTCAAAATCTGGAAATGGTGTTAAAGTTCTACCTGATTAAGTATTCTTCCGTATTAATTACTTTTGCATAACTTTTAAGGGTTGCCAGGGTTGAAGCATGTACTTCTGCTGCTTTTATTACAGTTTCTCCGAATTTTAAGTTACGGGTAGCACAGGCATCATAAATTACCGTGCATTTGTATCCAAGGTCGTAAGCTGCCCTGGTTCCTCCTTCAAGGCACATATGAGTTTGCATACCCACCAGTACCAAATTATTTATGTTTTGAGATCTTAAAAATTCGTCCAATCCGGTTCCATTAAAACAACTAACCTCAGTTTTTGTAATTATTTTTTCATTTTCCGTTGGTGCAACAATATGATGAATTTCTCCACCGGAATTTACTTTGTGTTTCACATGAACTATCATTCCGTTATTATTTCTAAAATGGTCCAGTACCAATGCAGCCTGTGATGCTGCTTTCTCCGGTTCCACCAATTCGGCAGCACCCCCGGGAAAATAGAATTCCTGAATATCTATTAAGATTAGTGCTGTTGAATCCAGCTTTTGGGCAAATGATGAAATTGTCGTTATTAAAAAAATAAGTACAAATAGTAGTTTTTTCATAATTATGATTTTCTGAAACAGATAAAAAACCTAAGCACAATATTACTCATTTTGAAACAATAAAAAAGGTGCTTCAAACGAAACACCTTTTTAACTTATATTTTTTTACAAATATCAGGCAAGCAATTCTTTAACCTTATTGTAAACATTTTCTCCAGTGTAGCCCAGTTTATTATCCAGCACACCTGCTGGTGCCGAAAAACCAAAAGTTCCAAGTCCAAATACATTTCCATCATTGCCAACAAGACCTTCAAGAGTTACCGGCAATCCTGCGGTAAGTCCAAATTTGCTTATCCCGGCAGGTAAAACTTCAGACTGATATTCTTTACTCTGGTTTCTGAAAAGACCTTCGGATGGAACTGAAACAATACGACTCTTAATACCATCCTTTGCCAGTAATTCAGCTCCGGCAACTAAAGTACTCACCTCAGATCCACTTGCCAGCAATATTACATCCGGAGTTCCTTCACAATCCTGAAGAATATATGCTCCTTTTTCTGCACCCTGAGCAGTTTCATAAGTGGTTACATCTTTAATTCCCTGACGGGATAGAATTAATGCCGTTGGAGTATCAGTGTTTTCCATTGCCATTTTCCATGCAATTGTAGTTTCATTACCATCAGCAGGACGAAGAACCAACATTGAGTTTTTATGATTGTGGTTTTGCAATTTTTCAAGTAAACGAATTTGAGCTTCGTGTTCAACCGGCTGGTGAGTTGGTCCATCTTCTCCCACACGGAAGGCATCATGAGTCCAGATAAATTTTACCGGTAATTCCTGCAATGCAGAAAGACGCGCAGCTGGTTTCATATAATCTGAGAAAACAAAGAAGGTCCCGCATGCAGGAATAACTCCTCCGTGCAATGCCATACCGTTCATAATGCAAGCCATGGTTAGCTCGCATACACCTGCCTGTAAAAACTGACCACTAAAATCACCCTTAGCAAATGCTTTTGTATTTTTCAGAAAACCATCGGTTTTATCTGAATTGGAAAGATCGGCTGAAGAAACTACCATATTTTCAACCTCTTTTGCATAAACCGAAAGGACAGCAGCCGAAGCTCCACGTGTTGCGACACCTGCTTTTTGTTCTATTTTACTGTAATCAACAGCAGGAATTTCATTGGCATAAAAAGCTTTCAACTTTGTGGCCAATTCAGGATTGGCGGCTTCCCATTTTACTTGCTCTGCTTTTTTCTCCGCAGCTGAGGCAATTAGTTCTGCTTTACGTTTATTATAATAATCCTGAACATCTTCAAAAATCCGGAATGGATTTTCAGCATCACCTCCCAGGTTTTCAATTGATTTTGCAAAAGAAGCTCCTGCGTTGGTTAAAGGCATTCCATGAGTTTCGCATTTACTTTCATAACTTTCACCGCTTTCGGTAACAGCACCCTTACCCATTATTGTTTTACCAATAATAAGGGTTGGTCTTTCAGTTTCATTTTGTGCATTTTGCAGTGCATTACGAATTTCGGCCGAATCATTACCATTTATTGTAATAACATTCCATCCCCATGCTTCATATTTTTTTGCTGTATCTTCTTTTGTAACTTCTTCAGTAGTTGTGGACAACTGAATATCATTTGAATCGTAGAACATGATTAAGTTACTCAAACCTAAAAATCCTGCAATCCTGCCTGCTCCCTGTGATATTTCTTCCTGAATACCGCCATCAGAAATAAAGGTGTATGTTTTATGTGCCATCCATTCTCCAAATCTTTCAACCAAGAAACGCTCGGCAATTGCAGCACCCACAGCCATAACGTGTCCTTGTCCTAAAGGACCTGATGTATTTTCAACACCACGTTCTGCATCCACTTCCGGGTGTCCTGGAGTAATGCTTCCCCACTGGCGAAAATTGGCAATATCTTCCATGCTGTAAAATCCTGCCAATGCAAGGGTTCCGTATAACATTGGTGACATGTGACCCGGATCAAGAAAAAATCTATCACGGTTTACCCATGTCATATCAGATGGATCGTAGTTTAAAAATTCGGAATATAAAATGTTCGCAAAGTCGGCACCACCCATTGCTCCTCCAGGGTGACCTGATTTTGCTTTTTCTACCATGGCAGCTGCAAGAATTCGAATATTATCGGCTGCTCTTGTTTCAATAGATTTACTCATTATTATTTTTTTGTTTAAGCGCTATTTGATACAACAACTAAGTGAAACCAAGCTATTTGTTAAAAGATTTAATTATGACTGGATTATTCTAACCATAAATATACCATCTATGGCAAGTAGTTTTTCTTTTATCGATTCGTCAATTTCAGGTTTGTCAACGTCTATAATATTGTAAGCAATATCATCTCTTTTTTTATTCAACATATTGTCTATATTTAGTCCATCACCTGCCAGTACTGATGAAATCTGGCTTACCATATTCGGGACATTTCTGTTGGCAATTAAAATCCTGCTGCCACCATTTCTTTCCATTTCAGCAGCCGGGAAATTTACTGAGTTTTTAATATTACCATTTTCGAGATATTCTCTCATTTGCTCTACCGCCATAATTGCACAGTTGGTTTCAGATTCAGCCGTTGAGGCTCCCAAATGAGGAATAGAAATCACTCCATCCATTTTAAGGCATTCTTCATCAGGAAAATCGGTTACGTAAGTAGAAACCTTTCCTGATTCAATAGCGGTTTTTAAATCTTCATTGTCCACTAATCCACCACGGGCAAAATTTAGGATTTTTACTCCGTCCTTCATCATGGTAAATTTTTCTTTGTTGATATACCCGGTGGTATCAGGAGTCAAAGGGATATTTAAAGTAACATAATCTGCTTGTGTTAAAAGTGGCTGGATTCCTTCAGCCCAGGTAACGTTTCTGCTTAATTTAAGCGCATGCTTAACCGACATGTAAGGATCGTAACCCAAAACTTTCATTCCCAACGCACTTGCTGCATTTGCAACCAAAACTCCGATTGCTCCTAAACCAATAACGGCCAGAGTTTTTCCTTTAATTTCCTGACCAGCAAAGTTTTTCTTTCCCTTTTCAACCAATGAAGGAACAGCATCTCCTTCACCAATTAATCCTTTTGCCCAATTGACTGCGCCAATAATATCCCGGGAAGAAAGCATTAATCCGGCTATTACCGCTTCTTTTACACCATTGGCATTCGCTCCGGGAGTATTAAAAACAACTACTCCTTTTTCTGTGCATTTTTCTATTGGTATGTTATTAACACCTGCCCCGGCTCTTGCAACTGCTTTTAATGATGCAGGCAGTTCCATATCGTGCATTTTAAAACTTCGTAAAACTATAGCATCAGGATTTGGAATCTCACTGGCTATTTCGTAATTGTTTAAAGGAAAAAGCTTAAGCCCGGCGGCATCAATCTTATTTAACGTTTGAATTTTAAACATTTGGTTTACTTTTTAAAAGGTGGAGTACATTAGTAGCTGTGTTCCACAAATATCATTAAATTATCTCAATCACAGCGCTAAAAGGTGGTTATTTTTTTAATATGAAATTAACATTAACCGATTATAAAATATACCCTGTATTTATGAAATTTGTTCATAGTCAGGCTTTACAAGGAAATGAAATAGGGCAGATACAAAAATCTAAAGGATATATAGAAATGAAGAAGCCGGACTCTTGATGAGTCCGGCTCAATAACCTTCAACTACTAACCGATTTTTATAACCCAAAAAATATGAAGTAATAGTTATGAACTATTTACTTTATTAAGTTGATGCAAAGAAAATAAGAGTTGATTTAACTGAATGTAACTTTCGTCACACAAGGTTAGAGAAATCGATAAAATTTCTGGATAACTTTATTTTTCCTCCGTTTTCAAGTTTTTTTAGCAATCGTGAAATTACTTCACGCGATGTGTTTAGCCGAAAAGCTAATTCCTGATGTGTCTCATTCAAAGTAGTTGAACCGGATTTATTAAACCGGTCTATAAAATATTTTTCCAGACGTTCATCCAATTTCATAAAAGCTATCGAATCAATAGTATTAATTAATTCTTTGAATCTGTTCTGAAATGTTTGCATTACAAATTGTTTCCAACTGGGATATTTCCCCATCCAAATATCGAGCATTTCAACCGGAAGTAATATAACTTTTGTTTCTTCTTCTGCAACAGCTTTTACATTGCTTGTGGAATTTGCCATACAACAAGTTAAAGACATCGCACAAACCTGATCTTGTTTTAAAAAGTAAAGCAGTAATTCATTTCCCTCCTCATTATTTCGTGTTATTCTAATCAGGCCTTTTAAAACAAGAGGAAAACTCTTTATAAACTGTCCTTCTCTTATCAGTACCTCATTGGGCTTGAAGGTTTTACGAATGCCAATTGCGGCAATCTCTTCAAGCAAAGGTTCCTCCAGAAAATTATAATGTATTTTAATCTCTTCCATTGCTGTTTTTTGGGTATCGAGCGCTTGTAAAAATAAATAAATTACCCCTTAAAGTAATCTTTAATTCTTGATCGAGATCAAAATTCAGGTTGATATATTTCAACAGAAGAAGTAAAGATATTAATCAAACATATCTTTCATTTTCTCAAAAAATGATTTTTCAGATGCTGACGGCCCCTCCTGAAATCCGGGAGATTGTAAAAGTCTTTCAAGGGTTCTTTTTTCTTCAATATTTAGTTTTTTGGGAATCCAGACATGAATGCGTACAAGTAAATCTCCTTTACCATAACCGTTTACATCAGGAATGCCTTTTCCCCTGAGTCTGAGTATTTTTTCCGGTTGAGTACCGGCATCTATTTTAACTTTTACTTTGCCTCCTTCAGCCGTTGGAATTTCTGCTGTCGTTCCAAGTGTAATTTCAGGGAAAGAAAGAAACAAATTATAAACAAGGTTATTTCCGTCTCTAACCAGTTCAGGATGTTTTTCTTCTGAAATAACTACCAAAAGATCTCCGTTTATTCCACCTCTTCTGCCTGCGTTTCCCCGTCCGGACACATTCAATTGCATACCTTCCCCAACACCTGCAGGTATCTTAATATTGATAACTTCTTCGTCTCGGATTACGCCTTCTCCGGCACAATGATTACACTTATCCGTAATCATCTTTCCATCTCCCTGACAAGTGGGGCAGGTAGAAGTGGTTTGCATTTGCCCAAGCAGGGTATTGGTAACACGTGTTACCTGCCCTGAACCGCGACATGTTCCACAAGTTGAATACGACGAGCCGTTTTTTGCCCCTGTACCGTTACAGTGCACACAGGCTACATATTTTTTTACCTTTATTTTTTTCTCGACACCTTCGATAACTTCTTTTAGGTTTAAATTTACTTTAACCCGTAAATCTGAACCACGACTAACCCGTCTTCCACCTCTGCCTGAGCCTCCGCCAAATCCGCCAAATCCACCGAAGTGACCGCCAAAAATATCTCCAAAAGAAGAAAAGATGTCTTCAATATCACTGAATCCACCACCAAATCCACCACCTGCAGCACCTCCAACTCCTGCATGTCCAAACTGGTCATATCTCTGCTTTTTCTCAGGGCTGCTTAATACTTCATATGCTTCTGCAGCTTCTTTGAACTTCTCCTCGGCTTCTTTATTTCCAGGATTCTTATCCGGGTGATACTGCAATGCCTTTTTCCTGTATGCCTTTTTTATTTCTTCAGGTGATGCTGATTTATTTACATCAAGAATTTCGTAATAATCTCTTTTAGCCATCTTTTCTGATTAATTCTTTTATTCTCCGATTACAACTTTGGCAAACCGGATTACCTTATCGTTTAATGTGTAACCTTTCTGAATTACATCCACTACTTTACCCTTAAGTTTTTCTTCGGGAGCAGGTATTTTAGTAATTGCTTCATGATGGTCCACATCGAAATCCTGGTTGATTGCATCAATTTCTTTTATATTGTTTTGTTTCAGGAATTCGTTAAACTTGTTGTATATAAGCTGAGTTCCTTTTTTTCCGGCATCATCATCCGGTACTTCACTCAACGATTGTAAGGCTCTTTCAAAATCGTCAATAACCGGCAAAATGCTGATTAAAACAGATTCTCCTGCTGATTTAATTAAATCAGCCTTTTCTTTCATTGTACGTTTTCTGAAATTATCGAACTCGGCTTGTAAGCGAAGATGTTTGTCAGTAATATCGGCAAGTTTTTCACCTAATTCCTGAATCTTTGCTTCGTTTTTATCTTTTTTCAATTTCGACTTTTTTCTCCCTTTCTCTTCTTTTTTGCCTTCGACCTTTTCCTCTGTTGTTTCTTTAGCCGAACTTGTATTTTGAGTATCCTCTTGTGTAATTTCTTTTTCCTTGTTATTAATATCTTCTGTTGCCATATTTTACTTTTTAAATCAAACTATGCTGTTATTCACACAAATTTGTTTGCTGCCAACTAGCAAAAATTTTGCCATGCAAATATAAACGACAAATTGACACCCATACTGTTATGATGAACGTCAATTTGAATTATTTATAAAATCTTTACAGTTGAATGTCGGAAGACTGAAGCAGTGAAATTATTGATTATTATCCTTTCAAATACTATTCAGTTTTAATTATACTTTCTATTTTACATATTTAGTAATAGCAGCTTCCAAAGCAGGCCCCCGCAATCCTTTTGCTACAATGACACCATTCCCGTCAATAAGGAAATTGGTTGGTATACTGCGCACGCCATAAATGGCAGCATGTTTCGAATTCCAATACTGTAAATCACTGATGTGGTATGGCCATGAAAGTTTGTCGTCTGCAATTGCTTTTTGCCAGGCTGATTTTGTTCTGTCAAGCGAAACGCCAAAAACTGTAAATCCTTTACCATTGGTAAATTTTTTGTCTTTGTATTTGTTGTAAGTGGCCACCACATTAGGATTTTCTCTTCGGCAGGGTGGGCACCATGCCGCCCAAAAATCAAGTAGCACAAGTTGCCCTCTTGTATCCGAAAGTTTTATTACTTCGCCATTAGGGGTTTTACCGGTAAGTTCAGGAGCTTGGTTTCCAATGTTAATACCAACTTTTTGCTTTGCAAAAGTAAATGCCGTTGCAAAAATTAAAATCGACAATGTAAGTACGAACTTTTTCATATTTAAAATCTTATTTTTTTAACGAATATAATATCTTGTTTGTTTATAGAAAGTCAGATATATCTAGTTATTATCTCGTGAAATATTACCACCTATTTTATTGAGCCGTTTGTCAATTGCTTCATAACCACGGTCAATTTGTTCAATGTTTTCTATTACGCTTTTACCATTGGCCGACATGGCTGCAATCAAAAGGGCTATCCCGGCTCTGATATCAGGAGAACTCATTTTTGTTCCTCTTAAATTATGGCCTCTGTTTAATCCAATTACCGTTGCCCTGTGAGGGTCACAAAGAATAATCTGAGCCCCCATGTCAATCAATTTATCGACAAAAAACAAACGGCTTTCAAACATTTTTTGGTGAATAAGAACACTTCCTTTTGCCTGTGTTGCCACAACAAGAAAAACACTTAACAAGTCAGGTGTCAGACCAGGCCAGGGAGCATCCGAAATTGTCATAATCGAACCATCGATGTATGATTCTATTTCGTATTCTTTATTTCCGTTTATAATTAAATTATCGTCTTTTTGTTCAATTTTTATTCCCAGTTGGCGGAAAGAAGCCGGAATTATACCAAGGTGTTCAATTCCAGCATTTTTAATGGTTATATCAGAATCAGTCATGGCAGCCAGTCCAATAAAACTTCCAACTTCAATCATATCAGGTAATATACGGTGCTCACATCCTCTTAATGAATTTACACCTTCTATGGTTAACAGGTTTGATCCGATTCCTGAAATTTTTGCACCCATAGAAACCAACATTTTACTTAGTTGTTGAAGATAGGGCTCACATGCGGCATTATAAATCGTTGTTGTTCCTTCAGCCAGTACGGCTGCCATCATAATATTTGCTGTTCCTGTTACCGAAGCCTCATCCAAAAGCATATACGAACCTTTTAATTTGGATGCGGTTACAGAATACCAGTGTTTTTCTGAGTCGAAAGAAAAAGATGCCCCAAGTTTTTGCAAGCCTATAAAATGTGTATCCACACGTCTGCGGCCAATTTTATCACCGCCCGGTTGAGGTATAAAAGCCTGACCAAAACGTGCCAGCAAAGGTCCAACAATCATAATTGATCCTCTCAGGCTAACAGCTTTTTTAGCAAACTCATGACTTTTGAGAAAATCGATATTTACATTTGCAGCATTAAAACTATATGAGCCTTTTTCGATTCTTTCAACTTCCACCCCCAAATTACCCAGAATTTCAATGAGCTTTAAAACGTCTCTGATTTCCGGGATGTTTTTAATAAATACCTGCTGATCTGTTAGCAAGGTTGCACATAATATCTGAAGAGCCTCATTTTTTGCGCCCTGTGGTTCAAGTTCGCCATTTAACTTGTTTCCACCTTCTACAATGAAAGTTGACATTTGAAAATGTTAATTGAATAATTTATTATCTAATTATTGGTTAATATCTTCAGTTTATGGTAGATTTTTTCAAAAACTTCTAATTGGATTGTAGACTGAAGTTAAAAAGAATTGTAAATTTTTATCTTCTGACTTCAGACTTTCCTATTTCTTTTTGTACTTTTTCTTTTTCTGTTTCTGATTGGAAGGGGCTTTCACATCAACCAATTTAAAATCTTCGCTGCTGAAATTCAGTTTACCTCTTGAAAGTTCTTTTAAGTCCTGAAAAATCTTATCATCTTCAACTCCATCTTTGTTCCAGGCAACATAAGATTTTTTCATATGATTGGCCAGCAATTCAATTAAGGCCATTTTTTCTTCTTCAGGAAGTTCCAGTTCCGATGCTTTCCTTATCAGCATTTCCATAATATTCCCGTAATGTTTATATCTGATATTGCTTTCGTGATAAGGTATGATATTGGGTTTTTCTGTAAGAATATCAGGGGTAGGGGGATCATATGGATAGTCAATGTCCAGTTTAAATTCGGACATAATTGCAAGATGGTCCCATAGTTTATGTTTAAACTCAGCAACATCTCTGAGGTAAGGGTAAAGATTTCCCATTACATCAATTACAGTTTGAGCCGATTTATTTCTCTTATCCCGGTCTTCAATGGTAAACAGGTAGTCAACCATGTTTTGTATATTTCTTCCGTATTCAGGTAACGGGAGTTTTTTTCTTTGTGAATTATAATCCATGTTATATATCTTTTTGATAACTTTTTAATTTGCAATAAGCGACAGGGGCCATTTATCAGTCGAAACTTGTGCAAAACTAATTATTTCCAGCCAATTCACAATTTTTTATTGATTTGCTTCATCTTTCATTTTATTTTCAATTTTGCAAATTTTAATAAAAGTTGTTTTTGTCCTGCCCCGTGAAAATAAATAGTTGCTTTTATATTGGGCATTTCACCTTCAATATTTATTACCTTGCCTTCACCAAACCGTTGATGTTCGACTACCATCCCAGGTTGAATTTTAGAAGGATCATCTCCGGTAAATGAGGCTTTATTGCTACTTTCTCTTAGCGAAACGAGTTTTTTCCCTAAAATGTTTTGTTGACGAACTGAATTTACTCCTGTCATCGGTTTAGGTCTGGTCATTCTACGGGAATGATTTTCTATTTCGCTTTGATATGAGTTCTTTCTTTCATTTTGCCTTAAACCATTTGAATTGGATTGATTAAGATATACCGGGTCCAATTCTTCCAGAAACCTGCTGGGTGAGCAAAAGTCAAGATTTCCCCACCGATACCGTTGATTGGCATAGGTAAACCAGGCATTTTCCTGAGCCCTTGTGAGGGCCACATAAAATAAACGTCGTTCTTCTTCCAGTGCTTCCAGTGTTTGTTTTTCCCCCTGTCTTTGCGATGGGAAAAGGTTTTCTTCCATTCCAACTACAAACACATTTTTAAATTCAAGCCCTTTGGCAGAGTGCACGGTCATTAAGGTAACTTTGTCACGATCTTCTTCTTTTTCAGTATCCTGGTCTGTCAGAAGTGCTACATCCTCAAGGTAGTTTTCTAATCCTCCGGGTTCACCTGTTTCCAGCGCATTAATGCTAAATTCCTGGATACCATTCAATAATTCCTGAATATTTTCATAACGGCTTACTCCCTCAGGAGATTTGTCGTTATAAAGTTCTACTAAAATACCGGTTTCTTCAGCAATTTTTTTCGAGGCATTATAAGCATCGTTTTCTTTTGTCAGGGTTTGGAAGTTTTGGATGGTATCAACAAATTTTGAAATTTTTGTAACGGTTCCTTTATTTAATCCAATCTGGTTTGCTGAATCTAAATTTTCTATAATGCTCCATATTGATGATTCGTTAGCTATTGCAGCATTTTCTAGTTTCATTAATGTTGTCGCACCAATACCTCGTGCCGGATAATTGATAATTCTTTTCAGTGCTTCATTATCTGCCGGATTGATTGTCATTCGGAAATAGGCCAGTAAGTCCTTAATTTCCTTACGTTGATAAAAACTAAGGCCACCGTAAATTTTGTAAGGTATATTTCTTTTTCTCAGTGCTTCCTCAAAAATCCTCGATTGAGCATTGGTTCTGTACAGAATAGCATAATCAGAATGTTTGTAATGATCCCGTAGTTGAGTTTCAGTAATTTCCTGTACAACGAGGAATCCTTCCTCATTATCGGTAAGGGCAGACAACACTTTAATGGGATTTCCTTCTTCTTTTTTAGAAAAAACCTTTTTGGGAATCTGTTTTTTGTTTTTCGCGATAATACTGTTTGCCGCGTTTACAATGGTTTGTGTTGAACGGTAATTTTGTTCGAGTTTAAAGATTTTATGTTCCGGGTAATCGTTTTTAAAATTTAGAATATTTTCGATTCTTGCACCCCGAAAAGAATAAATACTTTGGGCATCGTCTCCTACTACACAGAGGTTTTTATTTTTCGAAGAAAGTTTTTTTACAATAAGATATTGTGCATAGTTGGTATCCTGGTACTCGTCAACCAAAACATAATCGAAGCGTTCGAGATATTTTTCGAGCACTAACGGATGGTCACGAAAAAGAATATTTGTTTTCAGCAACAAATCATCAAAATCCATAGCTCCCGATAAAAAACACCGTTTTACATATTCCTTGTAAATTTCTGAAATTGCCGGCATTCGCATATTTTTATCAATAAGCCTTATTTCGGAAGTGTTGGCATAAACATTTGGAACAATCAGGTTGTTTTTGGCTTTCGATATGCGTCCGGCAACCACATTGGGTTTATAAATTTTATCATCCAAACCAAGACTTTTAATAATCGTTTTTATCAAACTTTTACTGTCAGCACTATCATATATTGTATAATTTGAAGGATATCCTAAAACTTCGTGTTCAGCCCTGAGGATTCGTGCAAATATACTGTGAAAAGTACCCATCCAAAGGTATCTGGCCATTTTTTCGCCGGCAACAGCAGCAATTCGTTCTTTCATTTCGCGGGCTGCTTTATTGGTAAATGTAAGCGCTAATATGGTTGACGGACGAACACCTTGCTTCAAAAGATGTGCAATACGATAAGTCAAAACACGGGTTTTTCCTGAACCGGCTCCTGCAATTATTAATGCCGGTCCTTCTGTCCGGATTACTGCTTCATGTTGAGCTTTATTTAATTCCTGTAAATAGTCTAGCACAATATTTTAGTTTATTCAAATAAAAAGACAAAAGTAAAAGATGTTCACCGGATTTATTTGTTTTGATCCCCTGTTTTATCAACAAAGTTAAAACAGTCCAAATTCAGGTTCTGTTTGGATTTTTATTTTGAAGCACGCAATTAAATTAAAATTATACGTTAATATTGTAGTCAAATTGGATGTTTTATGAAAATCGGAAAGTTATTGTTTTTTGCCTTAATGATTGTATTGCCGGGATTGGTAAATGCACAAATTTCAGCCCCGGGAAAATCTGGTTCAGACAGAACCAATTATCCTGTTTTTAACGAAGTCGACAGCATTTATGTTTTTTGTACTTTAAATGACGGAGAGAATATTGCAGCACTAAGAGGAAACACTGATTTGACAGGGAACAAGACTTTTTTTTGGGAAAAGTATAATTCTGCGGTCGCTGCTTTTGAACCATATTTTACTGAAGATTCAGATTTGCAATTCTCTGAAATAACCGGTTTGCCGGATGGGGGTTACCGCTTAACAATTACGCAGGGAAATGTTTCAGTTATTGAAAGAGCGTGGGTTTTTAATAGTTGGTATAATACTGAAGCAAGCATTCCTGAATCGAATTGCGATTGGTTCAGGTTAAACGGAGAATATACAGAGGCCGATTTGAAATATTATGATTTGGTTAGCAATGCGGAGGTTGATTTAATGAAAAATACGGCTGTTCAATGGCTGGTGGGAAACGAAGTTATTTCAGAATTACTAAGTCCGACTATCTATGATCCTCCAACAAGTAATACCAATTATACATTCCGTGTTTACGATAAGTATAGTTGTCAGAATACCAGCACAGTTACGTATAATTCAATCGTTACTAAAGCAGATTTTTCAGTTGATAAACAAGGAGGTGAAGCTCCTCTGGTTGTGACCTTTACAAATAATTCTGAGAACGGAATTCCCGGAGCTTATGAATGGTTCTTTTTTCGTAATTTGGATGAAATTAAAAAAGAATCGGAAACGTCACCGGGTCCAATCGACAGCATTGAAGTTGTTGTTTACAATGATAGTCCGGTATATACCTACGAATATTCGGGAACATATATGGTAAAATTAGTATCTAAAAACAGCGATTGTACAGATACAGTTTACTTAAAAGACTACATTCTGGTTGATACGTCCTTTATTGCTGCCCCAAACGTTTTTACACCGAATGGTGATGGCACCAACGATTTGTTTGTTGTAAAATTCTGGTCGATGGAAAGTATTAAAATTGATATTTTTAACCGTTGGGGAAAAAGGGTTCATCATTGGGAAAGTGAAAATGTGCGAGGATTTGAAGGAACCTGGATGGAAACGGTTTGGGATGGCAGAGGAATGGGAGGTCGGTATGCTAGCCCGGGAGTATATTATTGGGTAGCAGAAGGAACAGGGCGCGATGGACAAAAACGGCACACCAAAGGTTTTGTCCATCTATTTCGGGGCAAAGATTAATTAAATGCAGTCCTGAAACCGGATTTTAATTTCTAATTCTTCACATTCATTTCCGGTTCTTTAGGAAATACATTGTATTCATCACCAAACTGAGATAGAAATTCAATACTGAATGCTCTTATTGTGTAAGAAACCGGTAATAAAACTACTGCTCCGATATATGGTATTGCCAGTAAAAGGAGACCAATACAGCAGGTTAATAGAGCAAAGAAAATCACAGCTATTACAATCCCTATACCAAGTACAAAATAAAATAATCCAAATAGGATAAAACTGAAAATATTTTTGGCGAGTAAGGATAAAAACTGTGACCAACCATTTAAAATTCCAACTCTGTTTTTAAACATAATAGGAATAACAAAGCTGTCAACAAATGTAGAGATATAACCAAAAACAATAATGTAGGCAATCAGAATCAGTACTAATCCCGCAATTGAACCCAAAACAGCAAGCTGATCAAAATCTCCAAAGAATAGCATTTTTGCGGTTAAAAAGCAATGGACCAAAAATGCCATAAATGAAAGAAATGTAACCCAGCCATAAAAGAAGTTCCAAAGAAACAATGAATTTCCTTCTTTTCGGTATTCGTGCCATGGAATACTTATGTCAGATTTTTCAAGTGCAACATTATGAAGAAACATAAACTTTCCTCTTGAACTTATCCAAACCAGAATTGTGACAATGATGAAAATTAATATCAGACCGGCAATGATTAAACCAAACCAAAGCGGATTTTCCAAAAGCCATTCATGTGCTGTTTGAGGGAAATTGAAAAACTCAACCCAGTCAGTTTTGTCATTAACATTTGTGTTTCCACTTCCGCTTCCTCCATTGCAATCGGTTAGTCCTGCCAACCAGGCAGTGAATCCAATTCTAAACCATTTTGTTATATCAAAGGGTTGAAAAAGAGCTTTTTTCATTCGGTTCCATCCTTTGGATAATGGAAGGCTGTAGCTGATACTCATTATTGTACAATTTGGTTTTTGTACAAGTTACGGAATTTCAGCCTTATAATAAACATAATGAAAAGAAAAGTCGGGTTCCTGATTTGCTTAAATAATATATTTGTTTTCCTAAATTTATACAGACATGGTCTAAGTTAACATTTGCGATAATTCCAGTTCAAATTAGAATGAATTAGCTGTAAAAACAAAACCCCGGTCTTTTCAGACCGAGGCTTCAGATTAGATCTATAGTAATATGGATTAGAAAAGTCTTTATTCTTCTTCCTGCTCAGCTGCGTATGCTTTCAGTAATTCATCCTGAACGTCGGCAGGAACTTTTTCGTAACCGTCATATTTCATTGAGAACATACCACGACCACCCGTAATTGAGCTCAATGATGTTGTGTACTTGTTCATTTCCTTTAACGGTACTTTTGCCGTAATTTTCTCAAGTCCTTTTTCAGAACCCATTCCCATTATCATCGCACGACGACCTTGCAGGTCACTCATAGCGTCACCCATTCTGTCTGACGGTACCCAAACTTCAAGGTCATAAATAGGCTCAAGAATTTTTGCACCGGCATTTTTAAATGCCATACTAAATGCATTACGCCCTGCAAGTTTAAAAGAAATCTCGTTAGAGTCTACAGGGTGCATTTTGCCGTCGTACACGTATACGAAAATGTCACGGGCATATGAACCTGTTAAAGGACCTTCTTCCATTTTTTCCATTACTCCTTTCAGAATAGCGGGCATAAAACGTGCATCGATAGAACCTCCAACAATACAATTAACAAATATCAATTTACCTCCCCATGATAGTTCGTGTACTTCTGTACCTCTTACAGAAAGCTTTTGTTCTTTATCACCAAATTTAAACATCGATTTTGGTTCTGCTCCTTCGGTATATGGTTCGATAATCATATGAACCTCACCAAACTGACCTGAACCTCCGGATTGTTTTTTGTGACGATAATCAGCTTGTGCAGCTTTTGTAATCGTTTCCCTGTAAGGAATTTTGGGAGCAAAATATTTAACTTCAATCTTATGAATGTTATCAAAATACCATTTTAAAACATTCAAATGATATTCACCCTGACCATGAACCAGCAATTGCTTTAATTCACGTGAGTATTCAATAACATAAGTTGGGTCTTCAAACTTAATTTTATTTAATACTTCACCTACTTTCTCATCATCAGAATCGTTTACCGCTTTTACGGCAACTGTATGACGTGGGGTCGGGAATTCAATTGGAGCATAAGCTGTTCCGGCTTCCTTTGTTGAGAGCGTTTGATTGTATTTAGTATCTTTCAATTTTACGGTACAACCCAAATCGCCGGCATGCAATTCATCAACTTTCTCACGGCTTTTTCCATCGGGCACAAAAACCTGCGACAAACGTTCTTTGTTACCTGACTTTGAATTGATAAGATCCATTCCTTCTTTAACTACACCCGACATTACTTTAAAATAAGTAATCTCTCCAACATGAGGCTCAACCGCAGTTTTAAAAACAAATAAACTTGCAGGTTCAGACGAGTCCATTTTTAATTCCTTGCCTGAAACAATATTTGCCTTTTGTTTTTCTACAGGAGAAGGAGCAATATTTGCAATAAACTCCATCAATCGGCCAACACCAATACTTTTTTTAGCTGTCGTACAAAAAACCGGGTAAAGTGTATTATCCAACATTCCGAGTTTAATCCCCTTGCGCATTTCGTCTTCACTTAATGAACCCTTATCGAAATAAAGTTCCATTAAAGCTTCTTCGTTTTCTGCTGCTTTTTCAATAAGCTCGTTGTGTAATTCTTCAGCTCTATCCATTTCAGAATCCGGAATATCTGAAACTTCAGGTTTACCACTGTCATTTTTGTAAGTATACATTTTCATTTTCAGCACATCAATAATTGCTGAAAAATTTGGGCCCGCATCAACCGGGTATTGAACAATAGTTGTCTTACTTCCAAAAGCTGTTTTACACTGTTCTAATGTATTATCAAAATTTGAGTTGTCATGATCCAGTTGGTTAAAAACCAAAATCAAAGGAGTTTGGGTTTTATCAGCATGACGGGCAGCTGCTTCCGTCCCGGCCTCAACTCCGTTTGAAGAATTTATTGTTAGAAGCCCTAAAGCTGTAACATTCAACGATGAAACCACTCCACCACATAAATCATCCATCCCGGGAGTGTCCATTATATTTATCTTCGTATTGTTATATACCGTGTGCATTAATGTGGAAAAAACAGAATTTCCATAATCCTGTTCTATCTGGTTATAATCCGATACCGTGTTTTTTGCGGTAACCTCACCTTTACGACTTATCACTCCACCCTCGAAAAGCATTGCTTCCGCAAGGGTGGTTTTCCCACTGCCAGCATTCCCAATTAAGGCAATATTACGTACCTCTTCGGTTTTATAAACTTTCATTTTTTATTGATTTTTTATTAGTTTTTTTATTTCTGTTTAAACTATATTTTTTAAAGTAAGGGCACCAAAATTAGTAATAATTTGTTAACAAACAAGTGGCATTTTTTATAGTTAAACAGGGTAGAATCAAATACTTCAAATCAATGAATATACAAGTGTTTTAAAGTGATTTTATTGATGTGAAAACTGTATTGAAACACCATTAAGTGTTTTGATTTGAGCTTATTTAAAGTCATTCCAGCAAACATTTAAAAAAAATTAACAACCAATTATGAAGTTGTCCGGAATTAATTAATCATAATATTTGAAGTTATATCAATTATTTCCAATGTTAATTTATTTAGAATCAATAAAAATAAGTTGATGATATTTAAGAAACAGACATACCATTTCTGTATTTTTGTTTTTGTGTAAGTGATAAGCAAGTAGATGAAAATGGAAATGGAAATCTATTTACTAAGAACTTCGGTTGTATAGCTTTTTGTAAGCCCAAAAAGTGAATGTTTAAATTATGTAATGAACATTTCATTACAAATTTATATTTATAGATAGAAAAACGCAGATTATTAAATAATCAAATTATGACTACAGGATTTAATCCTTTAAACGCCAAACAACTTGCCGCATTTAATGATCTAACAAAAGATCTTTCTAAAGAACAGGCCATTTGGCTACATGGTTTTTTTGAAGGTCGGTTAAGCAATACTGATTTGACAGGTTTTAAATCAAATTCGTTTGGAGTTGAACAAACAGATCCAATTTTAAACCTTACCATTTTGTATGGTTCAGAAACGGGAAATTCTCAGGAGCTTGCTGAAAAACTTGCTGAAAAAGCTTTTAATAAAAATATTGCAGCGAAAGTAATTAATATGTACGACTACAATATTGATAATTTAAAAGACGAAGAGAATATAGCAATTATTGTAAGTACCCATGGTGAAGGTGATCCTCCGGACATGGCTGAGGAATTCCACAAAAGTATTACCAAAAAAAATGTTCCTGGTCTGAGTCATTTGACGTACTCTGTGTTGGCCCTGGGAGATAAATCGTACAAACAGTTTTGTAAAACCGGAGAGGATATTGATGAGGCCATAAAGAATTTGGGTGGATTCCGTGTAACGCCAATTGTAAAATGTGATGTTGATTATGAACTGACTGCAGATATATGGATGAATAATCTGTTGTTAAACCTGGTTCCATTGGAATCTGGAGGAGAAACAGATGTGCAAACGGTTAAAGAGTCAAATGAATACACAAAACAAAATCCGTATTTGGCAACAGTATTGGAAAAGGCCAAAATAACCGGGAACGATTCGGATAAAGAGGTTTATCATTTGGAGCTTTCCCTGGAAGAATCAGGATTAAAATATGAGTCAGGGGATGCTGTAGGTATTTATACAGTTAATCCTGAACCATTGGTTGAACAAATTATAGAACACACAGGTTACGATCCGGAGTATCATATTTTACTGGGAGATGAAGAGTATTCATTTTATGAGGCTTTGATGCATCATCTCGAAATAACAGTTCTGACTTATGATATCGTTAAAAAGTACTTTGAAAAAACAAAAAATACGGAACTGGAGAAATTAATAAAAAACCAGAAGAAACTGGATGAATATCTTTATGGCAATGATTTGCTGGATATACTTGAAGATTTTCCATATGACTGGAATCCTGAGGATCTGGTTGAAATTCTTAGAAGGTTACCGGCACGTTTATATTCTATATCATCAAGTCAGGACAATGTTGGAGAAAAAGTTCATGCAACCGTGTCCGTTGTAAGATATGAACGGAAGAACCGTTTACGTAATGGTGCATGCTCATCATATCTGGCCGATAACATAAAAGTTGGTGACAAGGTGCCGGTTTTTATCGATAAAAATCCTTCTTTTAAATTGCCAAAAGAAGATACCAAAATAATAATGGTTGGGGCAGGTACCGGGGTTGCTCCATACCGATCTTTTCTGCAGCAATTGGAAATAAACGGCAAAAAAGGAGGTACCTGGTTGTTTTATGGCGACCGTCGCTTTAATTCTGATTTTCTATACCAGGTGGAATGGCAGAAATGGTTAAAATCAAATCATCTTGAAAAAATGGATGTTGCTTTTTCACGTGATCAGGAGGAAAAAGTATATGTCCAGCATAAATTACTCGAAAATCAAAAAGAAGTATTTCGGTGGCTGGAGGAAGGTGCACACTTTTATTTGTGTGGCGATATGAAGTATATGGCTAAAGATGTAAATAAGTCTTTGCTCGAGATTGTTAAAACTCAAGGTGGAATAAGTCAGAAAAAGGCTGAGGAGTATCTGAAGAATCTGAAACGAGAGAAAAGATTCCAGCAGGATATTTATTAAATTATATTTTTCCTTAATTGTTTAAATTAATCCAGAAAAGTATTTGGCAGTACTGGTGATAAAATATTTCCTCAAACTATATTTATATTAAGGCTTTCCGAAACATTTCGTTGATTAAGCGGTTTTTAAATGGTATGCCCAATTTAAATTCTATTTTTAAAATTCGATTAAAAAACGGCAATGTTCGGAAAGAAGACAGTTTTACTATTTATATACTTTATTATTGGCTTTGCGCTCACTGCTCAAAATAAATTTGTAATAAGCGGCCATATACGTGATGCGGCTACCGGAGAAGATTTACCCGGAGCAAGTATTGTTGCTGATGGTTTATCTTATATGGGGACCGCAACCAATCCCTATGGTTTTTATTCATTGACACTTCCCGAAGGAAAACATACGATTCGATTTCAGTTTGTTGGATATGCCAATCAGGAGATGGAAATTGATTTAACAGAAAATCAAATTATTGATATCGAACTTTCAGAAAAAACGTATGAAATTGGAAACATTGTTGTAAAAGGTGAGCGTCCGGATAGAAATGTAACATCGGTTGATATGGGAAATGTTAAATTGTCTCCAAAAGAAATAGAAAAGATTCCCATACTTTTTGGCGAACAGGACATTGTAAAAACCATACAGCTTACTCCGGGTGTTAAAGCAGCAGGAGAAGGAAATTCCGGTTTTTATGTGCGTGGAGGTGGAATCGACCAAAATCTTATTTTATTGGATGAAGCACCGGTTTATAATGCATCTCATTTGCTGGGGTTTTTCTCAATTTTTAATTCTGAAGCCATCCGCGATGCTAATTTGATGAAAGGTTCAATTCCGGCTGAATATGGCGGCCGTGCTTCTTCTGTTTTCGATATTAAAATGAAAGAAGGCAACCAAAAGAAATTTGGAGTAGCAGGTAGTATCGGATTAATTTCATCAAACCTGGCTGTTGAAGGGCCAATTGTAAAAGACAAAGGTTCGTTTATTGTAAGTGCCAGAAGAACCTATGCCGACTTGTTTTTACTGCTTTCAAAGGACGAAGACCTCAATAATACTAAATTATATTTCTACGATTTAAACCTGAAAGCAAACTATAAAATTAATAACAACAATAGAATTTATCTTTCGGGATACTTTGGACGCGATGATTTTGGTTATGCCGATGAATTTGGTTTCGACTGGGGCAATGCTACGGGAACAATTCGCTGGAACCATAATTTTAGTGAAAAGCTTTTTTCAAACACCTCATTTATTGTCAGTAATTACTCGTACGATATAAATATATTGGGAGATGTAAATATTACCATTGGCTCTCAAATCGATGATATCAACCTGAAGCAGGATTTTACCTGGTATTTAAATCCCAAAAACACGCTAAAATTCGGAGGAAATGTTATTCACCATAAAATAATGCCCGGAGAAATCAAAGTAGAAGAATTCTCAGGGATTAATCCTGAAAAAATAACAACAAGAAGAGCACTGGAGTGGGCAGCCTACGCATCAAACAACTTTAAAGTTTCTGAAAGGTTGAAATTATATTTTGGACTTAGGCTGGCACTGTTTTCTAACATTGGACCTGGTGATTTTTATGAGTTCGACGAAGAAGGTAATTTGTTGAAAACCATAAAAGTTGATGACTTTGAAATTGTAAAAACACAGGGAGGAATTGAGCCACGTTTTGGATTGAATTATCTGCTTTCCTCAAAAAGTTCGGTAAAAGCATCTTATAACAGAATTCATCAGTTTTTACATTTACTGTCGAATGCCACTACTACTACACCAACCGATTTATGGTTGCCCAGCAGCAACAATGTAAAACCGCAAATTGCCGATCAGGTTTCGGTAGGTTATTTCAGAAATTTTAAAGAGAATGAGTTCGAATCCTCGCTTGAAGTTTATTACAAAGATTTAAAAAACCAGATTGATTATAAAAACGGTGCAGAGCTGATTTTTAATTCAACGGTTGAAGCGGAACTGGTTTTTGGTCGGGGCTGGGCTTATGGAGCCGAGTTGATGTTTAAACGAAATTTTGGCCGCTTAAACGGTTGGGTGAGTTATACCTGGTCGAGAACCATGAGACAATTTGATGAGATTAACAATGGAGATCCTTATCCGGCAAGGCAAGACCGGATTCATGATATTGCTTTGGTGGGCATTTATGAATTAACACCCAAATTGTCGCTTTCGGCAAATTGGATTTATTACACAGGAAATGCGGTAACTTTTCCAAGTGGAAAATACGAAGTAGAGGGAATAATTGCCGGATATTATACAGAAAGAAATGGTTACCGGATGCCACCTTATCACAGGTTGGATATCGGATTAACCTGGCAGCGTAAAAAAACAGAGAAGTTTGAATCGAGTTGGAATTTCTCGGTGTACAATGCATATGCAAGAGAGAATGCTTACTTTATTCAGTTTAGAGAAAAAGAAGGAAGTCCGGGTGTAACTGAGGCAGTTCAGTTTGCCATTTTTAAAGCCATTCCTTCAATAAGTTATAAGTTTAAATTTTAGAAGAAAGTGGTTTCGAAATCAAATAGAATAATAAGAAAAAGTAGAGAAACTCTCCCTCATTCCCTCTCTTCGCAAAGAGAGGGACGACCCCGAGCACTCGCGGGTCAGGGTGAGTAAATTACAATGACTCTGATATATCTATTTGCAAATTGAATGAGATCAGTTTAGGCTACTGTAAAAAAAATATAATAGGACGAAGAAAAAATGGTAAAGAATTTTAAATATCCAATATTGATATTGATTTTGCTCTTTTACGGATGCGAAAAAGTGATTGATGTAAATCTAAACGATGCCGATCCGGAAATTGTAATTGAAGCTAATGTCAGCAATAGTCTGGGTTATGCCGAAGTAAAAATTTCGTATACATCAGATTATTTTGATACTGTACCTCAACAAAAAGTTTCAGGTGCTGAAATTGCTTTAAGTTCTGATTTAGGTGAAGAATATACTTTTTTGGAGGTAGAAAAAGGAGTTTACCGTTCAAACGAAAACTGGTTTAAAGAAGAAAGTGAATATAGCCTGCAGGTTTATGTTGAAGATAATTTATTCGAGGCAAAATCTACATTAAATCCTTCGGTTCCTATCGACTCTGTTAATTTTTATTATGAAGACGGGCCATTTTTCGATCCCGGTTATTATGTTAATGTTTTCCTGACAGATCCGATAGATGAAGAAAATTATTATCGCTTAAAATATTTCAGAAACGGCGACTTGCAAAATACAGTTGATGATATGTTACTTTTCGATGATCGTTTTGTCAATGGAAACACGATTGAAGTGACCATTTTCAGGCCTTTTGAAGAAAATGATACTTTAAAACTACAATTGATATCGCTGGATAAAGGGGCTTATGATTATTTACGCACCTTTCGTGATTTGGTCAATAACAATCCCGGTTCGGCTGCACCAGCTAACCCGATATCCAATATTTCCAATGGTTCGCTGGGGTATTTTTCAACCTGGAGCTCAGTTACCAGGTCAGTTGTTATTAAAACTGAAGAGT